>JASHTK010000350.1 GCA_030040575.1 Gammaproteobacteria bacterium | reverse complement strand
GGTCAGCTGACGGCCGCGGTCGCGGTGCGCGAGTCCGAGCTCGAGATGGCGCAGAAGGATCTCGAGCGTCGGGAGCGCCTCGCGAGCTCCGGAGCCATCTCGGGCGAGGAGCTGCAGCATGCCCGAGACGCCGTACGGAGCGATGAGGCCGCGCTCCTCGCCGCGCGCCAGCAACTCGATGCGAATCGCGCACAGGTCGATGGCACGACCCTCGAGGATCATCCCGACGTGCGCGATGCCGCAGCCGAGGTACGCAGTGCGTATCTCACATACAGCCGCACGGCGCTTCCGGCGCCCGTGTCTGGATTCGTCGCCAAGCGCAACGTCCAGCTCGGAGAGCGCGTGAGCCCGGGCATGCCGTTGATGTCCGTCGTGCCGCTCGATCAGGTCTGGGTCGATGCCAACTTCAAGGAGCCGCAGCTCGCGTCCATGCGGGTCGGCCAGGCGGTGACGCTGACCGCCGACCTGTACGGTGGAGCCACCCGCTACCACGGTCGGGTGGTCGGGTTCGGAGCGGGCACCGGCTCGGCATTCGCGCTCCTGCCGGCGCAGAACGCGACGGGCAACTGGATCAAGATCGTGCAGCGCGTGCCGGTGCGCATCGCGCTCGATCCGCGGGAGCTCGCGGCGCATCCGCTGCAGGTCGGGCTCTCGATGAAGGTGGACGTGAGCATTCGCGACCGCTCCGGCTCGCGCCTGCCCGAGGTCGCCGAGAGCGCTCCGGCGTACACGACGAGCGTGTTCGACGCGGTGGACCGGGGCGCCGAGGCACGCGTGCGGGCCATCATCGCGGCGAATCGATCCGGCGGGGACCGTGCGCGCCTCACGGGGCGCCGAGCGCTGCTCGCCGTGGACGGGCCTCATGACTTCTAAATCCTACGCGGCCGACGCATCGCGAGGGGCCGGGACGGGCCAGCCGCCTGCGAGCGCCGGGACGGGCCGGCGTGCTGCGAGCGCCGTCGCGGGGCTGCCCCCGCTCGAGGGCGCGCGGCTCGCGATCGGCACTGCCGCGCTGTCCCTCGCCGTCTTCATGAACGTGCTCGATACCTCGATCGCGAATGTGGCGCTGCCGTCGATTGCAGGCGATCTCGGCGTCTCGCCCGACCAGGGCACCTGGGTCATCACCTCCTTCGCGGTGGCGAACGCCATCGCGCTGCCGCTCACGGGCTGGCTCACCCGGCGGCTCGGGCAGGTGAGGCTGTTCATCGCCTCGACGTTCCTGTTCGTGCTCGCCTCGGCTCTCTGCGCGCTCGCCCCGTCGTTCGCCCTGCTGCTGCTATTCCGGGTGCTGCAAGGCGCGGTCGCGGGGCCGATGATCCCGCTCTCGCAATCGCTGCTGCTGTCGAGCTACCCGAAGTCGCGGTCCGGATCGGCGCTCGGGGTGTGGTCCATGACCTCGCTCGTCGCGCCGGTCGTCGGTCCGCTGCTCGGAGGGTGGATCACGGACAACATCTCCTGGCCGTGGATCTTCTACATCAACGTGCCCTTCGGCATCGCCGCGGGGATCGCCGCGTGGCTGATCTACCGCAAGCGCGAGACCCCGACGGCGGCCGCACCCATCGACCGGGTCGGTCTCGCGCTGCTCGTCCTGTGGGTGGGCGCGATGCAGATCCTGCTCGACCAGGGCAAGGATCTCGACTGGTTCCACTCCCGCGAGATCGTGACGCTCGCGGTGGTCGCGGCGACCGGCTTTGTGGCGTTCGTCATCTGGGAGCTCACCGATGCGCATCCCGTCGTCGATCTCGCGCTGTTCGGCAAGCGCAATTTCTGGGTGAGCACCCTCGCGATGCTGCTCGGCTACGGAGCCTTCTTTGGCAACGTCGTCCTGCTGCCCCTGTGGCTGCAGCAGTACATGGGCTACACCGCGACGCTCGCGGGCCTGGTGCTCGCTCCGGTCGGCCTGCTCGCGGTCGTGCTGACGCCGCTCGTCGGCCGCACCATCGATCGGGTGGACCCGCGCCTGTTCGTCACCGCCTCGTTTGCGATCTTCGCGCTCGTGCTCGCGATGCGCAGCGACTTCAACACCGACGCCCCCCTCGCGACGTTGCTCGTGCCGACCGTCATCCAGGGGGCGGCACTCGCGTGCTTCTTCGTGCCGCTGATCGCGCTCGGGCTCGGCGGCCTCGCGCCCGAGCGCATCCCCGCCGCCTCGGGGTTGATGAACTTCGCGCGGATCACGGCCGGCTCGTTCGGCACGTCCGTGGTCACGACGCTCTGGGACCGGCGCGCGACGCTGCACCACGCGCAGCTCGTCGAGCGGCTCGCAGCGGGCAGTCCCCTCTCCGAGCAGGCGCTCTCCGGCATGCAGTCGGGCGGAGTGAGCGCGGATCAGAGCTACGGCCTGCTCAATCGCGCCGTCGACGCCCAGGCGTTCATGCTCTCGGCGAACGACATCTTCTACGTCTCCGCCGGGCTCTTCGTGCTCCTCGTCGCGCTCATCTGGCTCGCGCGCCCGTCCGGCCGGGTGGCCGCGGGAGCGGCCGGCGGCGCTCACTGATCGGGAGCGTTCGCTCGCGAGGGGGGCGCGGCCCTCCCGACTCAGTAACCGAGCTGAAGATCGACGACGGAGAGCATCCGCTCGCCCGCGGCGTAGCGGCGCAGATTCTCCCGGGCGAGGATCCAGCGGTCGACGCCCGGCAGGTCCGAGCGCCCGGAGATGTGGGGACTCACGATGACGTGGGGCGCACGCCAGAGCGGGTGATCCGCCGGCAAGGGCTCGGGCTCGACCACATCGAGCCCGGCGCCTCCGAGCCGGTGCTCATCGAGCGCCTTCACGAGCGCCGGCGTCACGAGGCTCGCTCCGCGAGCCACGTTGATGAAGAGCGCGGTCGGCTTGACCACCGCGAAGAACCGCGCGTCGAACAACCCGGTCGTCTCGGGGGTGAGAGGCGCAGTGTTCACGATCACATCGGCGCCGCGCGCGAGCCGCAGCAGCTCGCCCGGCTCCCCGACGTAGCTCACGAAGTCCGGACCCTCGTGGCCGTGCTCGCGCGTCGCCACGATCCTCATGCCAAGCGCGTGAGCTCGCCTTGCGACCTCCGTGCCGATGCCTCCGAGGCCCACGACGAGCATCGTCTTGCCGTCGAGAACCTCCAGGTGGGCACGCGCCGCATCCGCGGGGCTCCAGCGCGCCTCGGCCGTATCCTTGGCGAAGACGTCGAGCCCGTGAGCAAGCGCGAGCGCAAGCGCGATGGCGTGCTCGGCGATCGCGGCGGAATCGACACCGCGCATGTTCGTGATCAAGATGCCGCGGCGCTGCACCGAGGGAACCCTCACGCAGTTCTCGACGCCGGCGGCGAGCGAGAGGATCCAGCGGAGCTCGCGGTCGGCGTCGATGATGCCGTGATCGCAGATCTCGGGGTTGAATCCGATGAGGACGTCGGCATCGGCCGCTACCGCGATCGCCTCCGCGCGATTGTGCGCCACGACGAATCGAGCCTGCGGCACGACGCCGGCGAGCCCGTCGCGCTCACCTGCGGTGCGGCGATCGAACGCCAGAAGCACGATCTTGCGAGGCACGCGCCAGCCGTTCCGCCCGCGCACGGGGGCCGGGGCCGCCTCGATCCGCAAGCGCGCGATGACGGCGGCGGCCGTCTCGGAAGAGCCGGCGGCTGTCGCGGAGGAGGCGGCGGCCGAGGCGCCGCTCGGCACGAGCGCGCACAGTGCAGCGAGGAGCGCGAGCGCGGCTCGGGCGCGCACGAGGGCCTACCGAGGCGCGCCGGGCGGCGGGGAGCCGAGCAGCTCGGCTCGATGGCGCGCGAGGAACTCGCGCAGGGTCGTCGGCGGCCGTCCCGTGAGCCGCGCCACCGCATCGCTCATGACGGTGAGCGAGGCGCCGCCGAACGCACGCCGAGGCGCCGCCGCACCGGGCGGAGCGTCCACGATCCGGATGGATCGTCCGGTGACGGCGGTCACCGCCGCGGCGAGCTCGCGAGTGCCGATGAGCTCGGGACCGGTGATGTCGTACACCCGATCGTCGTGGCCCGGCGTCGCGAGCACCGCCGCCGCCGCGGCGGCGCAGTCCTCACGCGCGACGTAGGCGATCGGATCCTCGTGCGCGGGCACCACGGCGCGGCCCGTCGCGACCATGCGCGCGGCGAGGGGAATGAGCTCCTCCATGTAGATGGAATTGCGCAGCATCGTCCAGCCGGTCGCGCGGCCCCTCAGGATCTGCTCCGTGCGGTAATGATCGGTCGCAAGGCCGGTGCGGGCGCCCCGACTGAGGCCGATGAACGAGGTGTAGGCGATGTGCTTCACGCCGTCGGCGAGTGCCGCATCGATCGCGTTGCGGTGCGCAATCGGCCGCGGCACGGCACTCAAGCCGATGCTGATGAGCAGCATCCGCGTGCCGCCGGCGAAGGCCTTCCTGAGCGACTGCGGCCGCGTGAAGTCTCCGTACCGAACGCGCGCGCCGAGGCTCGCGTAACGGGAGAGCCGCTCGGGCGTGCGGGTCACGAGGATGAGATCGCTCGCCGGCACGCCCCGCTCGAGCAGCGCCTGCACGGTGAGCTCGCCGAGGTGCCCGGCGGCCCCGGAGATGATGATCCGCTCGGCCCGCACGCGCGTCCCGTGGCCGCTCGCCGCGGTGCAGATCGGCGCGAGCGTCCCGAGGATCGCGAGAGCGAGCAGGGCGCGTCGCGCGAGTTTCGCTGCGGCCTTCGGCATATCGGGACTTGCCCGGGCGCCCGGACGGGCGGCCCCTCCACGACTTGCGAGGGGGAGAGTATAAGCGAAGGATTCCACCCGACTCATGCCCGATCCGGAGGTTCTCATGCAGCTTTACTACAGTCCCGGCGCCTGCTCGCTCTCACCCCACATCGCCCTGCGCGAGGCCGGCCTGCCCTTCGAGCTGAAGAAGGTCGACATTCGCACGAAGAAGCTCGAGGGCGGCGGTGACTTCACCCAGATCAACGCCAAGGGCTACGTTCCGGCTTTGCGGCTCGACGGCGGCGAGGTCCTCACGGAGGGCGCCGTGATCGTGCAGTACATCGCCGATCAGCGACCCGCCTCGGGGCTTGCGCCAAAGCCCGGCACGCTCGAGCGCTACCGGCTCGAGGAGTGGCTCGCCTTCGTCGGCTCGGAGATTCACAAATCGTTCGGGCCGCTGTTCAATCCGAGCATCTCATCGGACTGGCGCGCGGGACTCACCGCGACCCTCGCGAAGCGCTTCGACTGGCTCGATCCGCAGCTGCGCCACCGCAGCTACCTCCTCGGCGAGTCGTTCACGGTCGCCGACGGCTACCTGTTCACGGTGCTCGGCTGGGCGCGCCACGTAGGAATCGACCTCGGGAAGTGGCCCGCCCTCGCGGCCTACCTCCAGCGCATCGGCGGCCGGCCGAAGGTCATCGAGGCGCTACGGGCCGAGGGGCTCGCGCAGTAGCCCCGCGGCGGCTCAGGCGGTCGAGCCGGCGGCGCGCGCGGTGCGCTGGCTCACCTTGGCTTCCATCCACTTACGGACGCGGCGTGCGTCGGCGACGCGGGTGTACTTGCCGAAGGAGTCGAGCAGCACGATCGCAACCGTGCGGCCGTCGATCACCGCCTGCATGACGAGGCAGCGGCCCGCCGCCATGATGTAGCCGGTCTTCTGCACGATGATCTTCCAGGCGGGATTGGCGACGAGGGAGTCCGTGGTGCGGTACTCGACGCTGCGGCGGCCGACCCGCACCGCGTAATGCCGATCCGTCGAGTACTCCCGGATGAGCGGGTACTCGGCGGCCGCGGCGACCATCTTGGAGAGATCCTCGGCGCTCGCGACGTTGGCGCTCGAGAGCCCCGTCGGCTCGACGAAGCGGGCCGTCGTCATGCCGAGCGCGAGCGCCTTGGCGTTCATGGCGCGCACGAACGCCGGCAGGCCTCCCGGGTAGCTCCTTCCGAGGGCGTGCGCGGCGCGATTCTCCGACGACATGAGCGCGAGGTGCAGCAGGTCCGCGCGAGTGAGCCGCGTGCCGACCCGCAGGCGCGAGGCGGCGCCCCGGCCGACGGCGCAATCCTCGCGCGTGATCGCGATCTGCTGCTCGAGGGGCTGCCTGGCATCGATCACCACCATCGCCGTCATGAGCTTGCTGATCGAGGCGATCGGCTCGGGAACCTGCGCCCGCCGCTCGTACAGCACCTGTGCGTGCGTCTCATCGAGCACCAGCGCCGACATCGACCGCAGCTGCGGACCCTCGGCGTGCGCGCGGGAATGGTGGCGATGGTGGCGGCGGTGAGGGGAGGGGGTCGAGGACTGTGACGCGCTCGCCGTCCCCGAGAGAGCGCTCGCGAAGAGGAGGGGGGCCAGGGCGACCCACAGAAACGCCTGTCCACGATTCATCGAGCGCCGACCCTCCCGAAGGCTCAATAGATTATGAAGTATAGCTAAGCACGTCCGCTCGCGTCGCACCGTGATGCATCCCGGAGTTTGCCGTGTCCGACCCGCGGCGAACGGATGTGACGGCTCGGGTAGACTATCGCCGCCGCCGACCGGATCAACGGGATCGATGGGGGGCGAGCGATGCCGATCGAAGGGCCGC
>JASHTK010000349.1 GCA_030040575.1 Gammaproteobacteria bacterium | reverse complement strand
GCGCCGCGCCGGGCGGCGCGTCATTTCCGCGGGGCGTAAAGCTCGGTGAGCGTGCCCTCGAAGGCATCGGCCGCAAAGGCCACCGTCTCCGAAAGCGTTGGATGCGGGTGAACGGTGAGCCCGATGTCGGCGGCATCCGCGCCCATCTCGACGGCGAGCGCCACCTCGCTCACGAGATCTCCGGCGTTCGGTCCGACGATTCCTCCGCCGAGCAGGCGGCGCGAGGCGGGATCGAACAGGAGCTTGGTGAAGCCGTCGTCGCGCCCGAGCGAGAGCGAGCGTCCGCTCGCGGACCAAGGGAACAGGCCCTTGCGGTACTCGATTCCCCGCGCCTGCGCCTCGAGCTCGGTGAGTCCGGCCCAGGCGACCTCAGGATCGGTGTACGCGACGGAGGGAATGACGCGCGCGTCGAACGCGCTCTTGTGCCCCGCGGCGACCTCGGCGGCCACTTTGCCTTCGTGCGAGGCCTTGTGCGCGAGCATCGGCGGGCCGGCGATGTCCCCGATCGCGAAGATATGGGGCACGTTCGTGCGCAGCTGCTTGTCGGCGGGAATGAACCCGCGGTCGGTGACGAGGACCCCGGCCGCCTGCGCGCCGATCGCCTTGCCGTTCGGCACGCGCCCGACGGCGACCAGCACCCGATCGAAGACTTGCGGCGCAGGCGCGCGCTCCCCGGCGAACGTCACCCGCAGGCCCTCGCGCTCGGGCTCGACCGCGGTGACCTTCGTGGCGAGGAGGATCTGCTCGTAGCGGCCGCGGATGCGCTTCTCGAGCGGTCGCACCAGGTCCGGATCGCAGCCCGACATGAGCTGCGGGGTGAGCTCCACGACGCTCACGCGCACGCCGAGCGCGTCATAGACGCACGCCATCTCGAGCCCGATGATGCCTCCGCCGACGATCAGCAGCCGGCCGGTCCGCGGCAGCTCGAGCGCGTCGGTCGAATCGATTACGCGCGGATCGCTCGGCCAGCCGGGCAGGCGCGCGACCTCGGAGCCGGCCGCGATGATGCACTGCTCGAAGCGGATGCGCTGGGGAGCGCCGCCCGTGACCTCGATGACATGGGGACTCACGAACCGGCCCGTCCCCTGGATCACCTCCACCTTGCGCTGCCTCGCGAGCATCGCGAGCCCGCCGGTGAGCCGCCTCACCACGCCCGCCTTCCAGTCTCGCAGCTTCCCGAGATCGAGCGTGGGCTTGCCGAAGGCGATCCCGTGGGCCGACATCGCCTGCGCCTCCTCGATCACCTTCGCGGCGTGGAGCAGCGCCTTGGAGGGGATGCAACCGACGTTCAAGCAGACCCCGCCGAGCAACGGCCAGCGCTCGAGGAGCGTCACCTTCAATCCGAGATCCGCGGCGCGGAATGCGGCGGTGTAGCCCCCGGGGCCCGCGCCGAGCACGAGAAGCTCTGCGGTCCGGTCCGCACTTTCCTCGCCCGCCTCGGCGCGCAGACGCGCGGCGCCTGGGGGCGGAATGCCCATCCGCACCGTATCGCCGGCAGACTCGGCCCCCGCAGCCGGACGTGCCGGCAGGGTCGCGGCAGCCGGCACGGCCGAAGGCTTCGGCCCCTCGGCGGCGAGCCGCGCGATGAGCGAGCCCTTCGAGACCGTCTCGCCCTTCTTCACGAGGACTTCGGTGACCGTGCCCGCCGAGGTCGAGGGCACATCCATCGACGCCTTCTCGGTCTCGAGCGTGACGAGCGGCGTGTCGACCTCGATCGCATCGCCCGGGCGCACGAGGACATCGACGACGGCCACGTCCTTGAAATTCCCGAGGTCGGGAACGACGAGATCGATCGAGCTCATCGAGGAGCGTCCCCTGTCGCGGCGATTCGGGACGGCTCGGGACGGCTCAAGGCACCGCCTCGAGCAGGCCGCGGACATCGCCGAGCGTGCGCGCGAGGAAAGTCGTGAAGCGCACGGCGAGCGCGCCGTCCACCACGCGATGATCGTAGGAGAGCGAGAGGGGCAGCACGAGCCGCGGCACGAACGCGCCCTCGATGTAGACCGGCCGCAGGGCCGCTCGCGAGACCCCGAGAATCGCGACCTCCGGAGCGTTGATGATGGGCGTGAAAGCCGTTCCCCCGATTCCCCCGAGGCTCGAGACGGTGAAGCCGCCGCCTTGCATCTGCGCGAGCGTCAGCGTGCCTGCGCGCGCTTTCTCGGCGAGCTCCGCCGTCGCGCGCGCGAGCTCGTAGACGTCCCTGCGGTCGGCGTCGCGCAGGACCGGAACGAGGAGCCCGTTCGGCGTGTCCGCGGCAAAGCCGATGTGCACGTACTTCCTGACGATCAGGTTCTCCCCGCTCGCATCGAGCGAGGAGTTGAGCTGCGGGAACTGCTGCAGCGCCCTGACGCACGCGCGCAGGATGAACGCGAGCGGCGTGAGCTTGATGCCTCGCTGCGCCGCCTGGTCTTTGAGCTTCGCGCGCGTCTCCTCGAGCTCGGTGATGTCCGCCTCGTCGAACTGCGTGACGTGCGGGATGTTCACCCAGCTCGCGTGCAGCCGCGCGCCCGAGATGCGCTGGATGCGCGAGAGCGGCTGTGTCTCGACCGGGCCGAACTGCGCAAAGTCGACCGCCGGCACGCTCGGCAGCCCGCCGCGACCACCGGTCGCACCGGTCCCGCCCGCGCCCGGCGCGGCGCGCGTGGCGCCCGCCTCGGTCAGGGTCTTCTTGACGAA
>JASHTK010000348.1 GCA_030040575.1 Gammaproteobacteria bacterium | reverse complement strand
GCGGCGCAGGTCTACGGCCGCCCGAAGCACATCTACAGCATCTACCGCAAGATGCTGCGCAAGCAGCTGCCGTTCGAGCAGATCTTCGATGTCCGGGCCGTCCGCATCATCGTGGACTCGGTGAGCGACTGCTACGCCGCGCTCGGCCTCGTGCACGGCCGCTGGGCCTACGTGCCGAGCGAGTTCGACGACTACATCGCGACCCCAAAGGGCAATCTCTACCGCTCGATCCACACGGCGATCGTCGGCCCGGACAGCCGAACCGTCGAGGTCCAGATCCGCACGCGCGAGATGGACCAGCACGCCGAGCGCGGCGTGGCGGCACACTGGCAGTACAAGGAGGGCGGCGCCCGCGACCTCGGGTACGAGCGCAAGATCGAGGCCGTGCGCAAGCTCCTGCAGCCGGCCGAAGCCGCGGGCGCGGCGGGCGAGTCCGAGCGCGACTTTCTCGAGCGGATGCGCACCGAGCTCTTCGCGGACCGCGTGTACGCGCTCACCCCGAAGGGCGAGGTCGCGGATCTGCCGCGCGGCGCGACGCCGCTCGATTTCGCGTACCACGTGCACAGCGATCTCGGCCATCGCTGCCGCGGGGCGAAGGTGAACGGCCGCATCGTTCCCCTCACGCACACCCTCGCGAACGGGGATGTCGTCGAGATCATCGCCGGCAAGCATCCGGCCCCGAGCCGCGACTGGCTCGCCCCGGAGCTCGGCTATCTCGCCTCGCCCCGCAGCCGCGCCAAGGTGCGGGCGTGGTTCCGCCGGCAGGACAGCGTCGACAACCGCTCCGCCGGGCGCTCCATTGCCGAGCGCGAGCTCCTGCGGGCGGGCGCCGGACCCGAGATGCTCGCGGCGCTCGTGCAGGAGCTCGGCGCCGATCACGCCGATCACCTCTACCAGCTGCTCGGGGAGGGCGCCGTCACCTCGACCCAGCTCGCTCAGGCCGTCGCGCGGCAGCGCCACCGCGAGGAGCCGGCGGCGAAGCGTAGGCCGCGGCGGGAAGCCGGCAAGCGCCGCAGCCCCGTCGAGATCGAGGGAGTCGGGGACCTGCCGATCACCTTTGCGCGCTGCTGCGCGCCGATTCGCCCGCAGCCGATCGTCGGGTACGTGACGATCGGCCGCGGAGTCACCATCCACGCCCGGGACTGCCCGAGCCTCGCGCGGATGCTCGCCGCGAAGCCGCAGCGCATTCTCGAGGTGGACTGGACGGAGGGCGACGGGGAGCTGCTCACCGTCGAGCTCGCCGTGCGCGCCTACGATCGCCGCGGATTGGTGCGGGACCTCACGGACCTCATCACCCAGGAGCGCCTGAGCATCGAGGCGCTCAATACCACGACGGACCGGAACGCCGGGACCGCGCACGTCGCCGTGCGCCTCGGCGTGCACGATCTCGATCAGCTCGCGCGGCTCACCCGGCGCTTCAAGGAGGTTCCGAACGTCTTGACTGTGCAGCGCACGCAGTAGGTCGCTCCGGCCGCTGCGGCCGCAGGGGGCTTGCGCAAGCCGAGGCACAGCGGATCGAATAGCCGGAGTGCGCTCCGTGAGCGCGATGGCAGAAAGGCTCGATCCATGCACGTCACCGTCAGCATCGCTCCCCTCGTCGCCCTCATTGCCGGAATCCTGATCCTCATCATTCCCCGGCTCCTCAACTACATCGTCGCGATCTACCTGATCCTCATCGGGATCCTCGGGCTGTGGCATCCGGGCGTGACGGTCTAGGGCCAGGGCAGCCGCTCGAGGTCCACGTTGCCCCCGGAGAGGATCACCCCGACCCGCCGCCCCGCGAGGGGCGGCGGCCGACCGAGCAGCACGGCGACGGCGACGGCCGACGAGGGCTCGATCACGATCTTCATGATCTCCCAGACGAGCCGCATCGCCTGGACGATCGACTCCTCGCTCGCCGTCAGGATGTCAGCGACGTGGGCCTGGATCAGCGCGAAGTTGAGCTCCCCGAGCGAGCTGCGCAGGCCGTCGGCGATCGTTTGCGGGTTGCCGCCGCGGATCAACCGTCCCGCGCGGAGCGAGCGCTGCGCGTCGTCCGCGGCGGCGGGCTCCGCGCCGATGACACGGATACCGGCCCGTAGCGCCTTGGCCGCGACGGCGACGCCGCTCAGCTGCCCTCCCCCGCCGACCGGACAGACGATCGCCTCGAGGTCCGGCACCTCCTCGAGCAGCTCGATCGCCGAGGTGCCCTGGCCGGCGATGACGCTGAGATCGTCGTAAGGATGGATGAAGTGCGCGCCGGTCTCGGCGATGAGGCGCCGCGCGGTGCTTTCCCGCGACTCCTGCGTCGGCTCGCAGAGCGTCACGCGTGCGCCGTAGCGCGCGACGGCGCGCTGCTTCGCTTGCGTGGCCGTCGAGGGCATCACGACGTAGGCGGCAATGCCTCGGTTGCGGGCCGCGAGCGCGACGGCTGCACCGTGATTGCCCGAGGAGTGCGTGACGACGCCCCGGCTCGCCTGCGCATCGCTGAGCGCAAAGACCGCGTTGTGGGCACCCCGCGCCTTGAAGGCGCCCCCCTTCTGGAGATTCTCGCACTTGAAGTGCAGGCGCGCCCCGGCGAGCCCATCGAGCGTGGCGCTCGTCAGCACCGGCGTGCGGTGCACGAACGGGCGGATCCGCTCGCGCGCCTCGAGGATGTTCCGCAGCGTGAGATCGGGCGTCATGGCTCGTCGCGGCCCGCACCGCTCGGCGCTTAGCGCCTGTTGATCGAATCGATCGACCGCTTGTCCGCCGCGAGCGCCGCCTCGTGCACGGCCTCGGTGAGCGTCGGATGGGCATGCATCGTGCGCTGCAGGTCCTCGCTGCTCGCGGAGTACTCGAGCGCGAGCACCGCCTCCGCGATGAGCTCGCCCGCGAGCGGTCCGATGATGTGCACGCCGAGGATCTCATCGTTGTCCTCGGCGGCGATGAGCTTCACGAAGCCCGCGGTCGCCTCCAGGGCCCGCGCTCGGCCGTCCGCGAGGAATGGAAAGAGGCCCACCTTGTACGCTCGACCGCTCGCCTTGACCTGCTCCTCCGTCGCCCCGACGGTCGCGATCTCGGGCGCCGTGTAGATGACGGAGGGAATCGCGCGGTAGTTAACCTCCCCGTACCGGCCGGCGATCAGGTCCGCGACCATCACGCCCTCCTCCTTGCCCTTGTGCGCGAGCATCGGACCGCGCACGCAATCGCCGACCGCCCAGATTCCCTCGGCTCCGGTGCGGCAGTGATCATCCACGGGGATGAAGCCGCGCGCGTCGACCTCGACCCCGGCGCCGGGCGCGAGCAGATCCTGCGTATACGGTCGTCGCCCGACCGCGACGATGAGCGTGTCCACGGTGATGCGCTGATCGCCCTTCGCATCGGTGTAGGACACCTCGACCCCCTCGTCCTTGACCCTCGCACCCGTGACCTTCGCACCGAGGCGGATGTCGAGCCCCTGACGCGTGAGCTGGCGCAGGGCCTCCCGCGCGAGCTGCTGATCGAGGGTCGCGAGAAACTGCGGCAGGGCCTCGAGCACGACGACTTCGCTGCCGAGCCGCCGCCACACGCTTCCGAGCTCGAGCCCAATCACGCCCGCCCCGATGACGCCCAAGCGCTTCGGCACCGCGCCGAGCTCGAGCGCATCCCACGAGTCGATGATGCGCTTGCCGTCGAACGGCGCGACCTTCAGCTCGATCGGCGCGGAGCCGCTCGCGAGCACGACGTGCCGCGCCGTGAGCTCGCGGCGGGTTCCGTCGTGCGCCACGAACTCGACGCGCCTGCCCGGCAGGAGCCTGCCGTGACCCTGCAGCGGCGTGACGCCGCCCGCCTTAAAGAGCGCTGCGATGCCGTCCGTCATCTTCTTGACGATGCTCGCCCGGCGACTCTGCATGACCGGCAGATCGAGCGCGACGCCCGAGGCGCGGATGCCGTGCACCGCGAACTCCTCGCGCAGGCGGTGGTAGAGCTCGGTCGACTCCAGCAGCGCCTTGGAGGGGATGCAGCCCGCGTTCAAGCACGTGCCGCCGAAGGCGGCGCTCCCATCGTGGTTGCGCCACTCATCGATGCAAGCGACGGCAAGCCCGTTCTGCGCCGCGCGGATCGCCGCGGGATACCCGGCGGGCCCTCCG
The DNA here is from genome assembly GCA_030040575.1 of Gammaproteobacteria bacterium. Lineage (GTDB taxonomy): Bacteria > Pseudomonadota > Gammaproteobacteria > Steroidobacterales > Steroidobacteraceae > JASHUC01. Next base: position 2,804 of record JASHTK010000348.1, on the reverse strand, counting down.
CCGACCACGATCACATCGTATGCGTCTGCCATGGCGGCGCCTCACACGCCGAGCAGCATGCGCCCGGGATCCTCGAGGCTCTCCTTGACCGCGACGAGGAACTGCACGGCCTCGCGGCCGTCGATGATGCGGTGGTCGTAGGTGAGCGCGAGGTACATCATCGGACGGATCACGATCGCCCCGCTCACGACGACCGCGCGCTCCTCGATCTTGTGCATGCCGAGGATCGCGCTCTGCGGCGCATTGACGATCGGCGTGGACAGGAGCGAGCCGAAGACCCCGCCGTTCGTGATGGTGAAGGTGCCTCCGGTGAGATCCTCGATCGCGATCGACCCGTCGCGGGCGCGGGCCGCGTAGGCGGCGATCTCCTTCTCGATCTCCGCGAAGCTCTTCGCGTCCGCATTCCGTACGATCGGCACGATGAGCCCCCGCTCCGTCGAGACGGCGACTCCGATGTCGTAGTACTCGTGGTAGAGGATCTCCGCGCCGTCCACGGATGCGTTGACGACCGGATACCGCTTCAGCGCCTCGATCGTCGCGCGCACGAAGAAGGACATGAAGCCGAGCTTCACGCCCTCGAGCTTCTCGAAGCGATCCTTGTGCCGTGCGCGCAGCTCCTGCACGGCGGTGAGATCCACCTCGTTGAACGTCGTGAGCAGGGCCTGGGAGGCCTGCGCCTCGAGCAGCCGCTGGGCGATCCGCTGGCGCAACCGGCTCATCGGCACGCGCTGCTCCGCGCGGGCGCCGGCGGCTGGGCGTGCCGCGGGGGTACCCGGTGCAGGTGCCGCTGGCGCGCGCCCCGCACGCCTGCCGGCGCCCGCGCGGAGCAACGGGTGCCTATGACGCGGCTGCGCCAGCGCGTCGCGCAGCGGCTGCTCCAGGCTCAATCCGCCCAGGCGCTGCTCACGACCTTCAACGAGGTCGATCTCACCGCGGTGCAGGAGCTGCGCGCGCGGTACAAGGACCGCTTCGAGAAGCGCGCAGGCGTGAAGCTCGGCTTCATGTCCTTCTTCGTGCGGGCCGCCGTCGAGGCGCTGAAGCGATTTCCGGTCGTCAATGCCTCCGTGGACGGCGCGGAGATCGTCTACCACGAGTACTACGACATCGGCGTCGCCGTCTCGACGGATCGGGGGCTCATCGTACCGATCGTGCGGGACGCGGACGCGAAGAGCTTCGCGCAGATCGAGAAGGAGATCGCCGCGTATGCGGCGCGGGCGCGCGATGCGTCGATCGCCATAGAGGATCTGACCGGAGGCACGTTCACGATCACCAACGGAGGAGTGTTCGGCTCGCTCCTCTCCACGCCGATCGTCAATGCGCCGCAGAGCGCGATCCTCGGCATGCACAAGATCCAGGAGCGCCCGATGGCCGTGAACGGCGCGGTTGCGATCCGGCCGATGATGTACCTCGCGCTCACCTACGATCACCGCATCATCGACGGGCGTGACGCGGTGCAGTTCCTCGTCGAGATCAAGGAGAGCCTCGAGGATCCCGGCCGCATGCTGCTCGGCCTGTAGGGGACCGCCATGGCCGACGCATTCGACGTGATCGTGATCGGCGGGGGACCCGCGGGATACCCTGCGGCGATCCGGGCCGCGCAGAACGGGCTCACCGCCGCGTGCATCGATGAGTGGAAGAATCACGACGGCAGCGCCGCATTCGGCGGCACGTGTCTCAACGCCGGCTGCATTCCCTCCAAGGCGTTGCTCGAGTCGACCGAGCTCTATCATCGCCTGCGCGAGGAGTTCGCGGTGCACGGCATCCGCGCCTCCGGCGTCGCGCTCGACCTCGCGGCCATGCAGCAGCGCAGGGCGGGCATCGTCAAGAAGATGACGGACGGGATCGCCGCGCTGTTCAAGGCGGGAGGCGTGACGCCCCTCACGGGCCACGGGAAGCTCCTTCCCGGCAAGCGCGTCGAGCTCACGGCGCCCGGCGGAGCGCGGCGCGAGCTCACGGCGAGGAGCGTGGTGCTCGCGAGCGGGTCCGCGCCGATCGAGCTCAAAGCCGCGCCCTTCGACGGCAAGCGCATCATCGACTCGTGGGACGCGCTCGAGCTCGGGACGGTGCCGAAGCGACTGGGCATCATCGGAGCGGGCGTGATTGGACTGGAGCTGGGGAGCGTCTGGCGGCGTCTCGGCAGCGAAGTGGTCGTGCTCGAGGCGCTCACCGACTTCCTCGCGGGCGCCGATCAGCAGCTCGCGCGCGAGGCGCTGCGCCAGCTCAAGCGGCAGGGCCTCGACATCCGGCTCGGCGCGCGGGTCACGAGCGCGAAGGAGACCGGTGGCGTGGCCGGTGGCGCTGCGGCGGCGGCCGGCGCGGTGGAAGTGACCTACAGCGACGCGAAGGGCGAGCAGCGCATCACCGTGGACACGCTCATCGTCGCGGTCGGGCGGCGGCCGTACACGCGCGACCTGCTCGCGCCCGGCACCGGCGTCAACCTCGACGCGCGCGGCTTCATCGAGGTCGACGATCACTGCCGCACGGGCGCCGAGGGCATCTGGGCCGTTGGAGATTGCGTGCGCGGCCCGATGCTCGCGCACAAGGGCAAGGAGGAGGGCATCATGGTCGCCGACCTCATCGCCGGCCGGTACGGCGAGGTCAACTACCGCGCCATTCCCTCCGTCATCTACACGGCGCCCGAGATCGCGATGGTCGGAGCGACCGAGGAGCAGGTCAAGGCAAGCGGCCGTGCGTACAAGGTCGGGGTGTTCCCGTTCCTCGCGAGCGGGCGCGCGCGGGCGATGGAGGCGACGGCCGGCTTCGTGAAGCTCATCGGCGCGCAGGACGACGATGAGATCCTCGGC
>JASHTK010000347.1 GCA_030040575.1 Gammaproteobacteria bacterium | reverse complement strand
CCGCCGAGCCAGTAAGCCGCCCAAGGCTTGCCGACTCGAGCCTCGAGAGGGCTCACGCAGAGGCCCGGACCGGCGCGCAAGCGTCCTGTCCGGGCCTCTCGTTTCGTGGCGCGCCCGATCGGATAGCGAACCGATGGCCTCCCCGCCCCGGATGACGGTGAGCGTGCGCGATGCGCGCGGCTCGGAGTCCGATCGCCTGTGGATCGAGCGCGTCTACCGCGATTACCTCGACGACCTCGCGCCGCTCAACACCGGCATCTTTCCCGCTCTCGGGGAGGTCGGGCATCGGGAGCCCGACCAGATCGCACGCTGGTTCGGCGATCCGAGCGCCTGCCCGCTCGTCATCGTCAAATCCGCCGAGCCCGTCGGGTTCGCGATGGTCGTCCGCGCGGCGGCGGGCAGCGGCCCGGGCGCCCGCGAGGCGGGCTACCGGATGGCCGAGTTCTTCGTATCCCGCCCGAGCCGCGGGCTCGGGATCGGGAATTTCGCCGCGCAGCTGATCTTCGACCGCTTCGCCGGGCGGTGGGAGATCGTCGAGTACGTGCGCAACCCCGGCGCCGTGAACTTCTGGCGTCGCGTCCTCTCCGCCTACACGCGCGGCAACTTTCAGGAGCGAGTCGTCAACGGAGAGGTTCGGCAGGTGTTTGAGTCCGGGCGCTCGGCGCGCTCGCGGCAGACGTGAGGAGCGGGCGCAGGTACCGCCCGGTGTAGGACCCCTCCGCTCGTGCGACCTCCTCGGGCGTGCCGCACGCGAGCAGCCGGCCGCCTGCGGCACCACCCTCCGGCCCAAGATCGATCACCCAGTCGGCCGTCTTGACCACATCGAGCTGATGCTCGATCACGACGAGGGTGTTGCCCTCGTCGCGCAGGCGGTGCAGGACCTGCAATAACTGGGCGACGTCGTGGAAGTGCAGGCCCGTCGTCGGCTCGTCGAGGATGTAAAGGGTACGTCCCGTCGAGCGCTTGGCGAGCTCGCGCGAGAGCTTCACGCGCTGAGCCTCGCCGCCCGACAGTGTCGTCGCATTCTGGCCGAGCTCGAGATACGCGAGCCCCACGTCGGCGAGCGTCTTGAGCTTGCCCGCGATGGCCGGGATGCTCTGGAAGAACCGCAGCGCATCCTCCACCGTCATGCCGAGGACCTCGTGGATGTTGCGGCCCTTGTAGCGGATCTCGAGCGTCTCGCGGTTGTAGCGCCGGCCCTTGCACACGTCGCATGCGACGTACAGGTCCGGCAGGAAGTGCATCTCGACTCGAATGACACCGTCGCCCTGACAGGCTTCGCAGCGGCCGCCCTTGACGTTGAAGCTGAAGCGCCCCGGACCGTAGCCGCGCGCGCGGCTCTCGGGCACCGCGGCGAACAGCTCGCGCAGCGGCGCGAAGATCCCCGTGTAGGTCGCGGGGTTCGAGCGGGGCGTGCGGCCGATCGGACTTTGATCGACGTCGATCACGCGATCGATGTGCTCGAGCCCCTCGATTTGCTCGCAGGGCGCTCCGCGGCCGGGTGCCCCGTCGAGGCGCGCCGCCGCGTGCTGGAACAGGGTGTCGAGGACGAGAGTGGACTTGCCCGACCCGGAGACCCCCGTGACGCACGTGAGCAGGCCGACCGGAATCTCAACCGTGAGGTCGCGCAGGTTGTGGCCGCGCGCGCCGCGGATCCGGATGAGCCTCTGCGGGTCGCGGCGCGCGCGCTCGCGGGGCAGCGGGATCGAGCGCCTCCCGCTCAGGTACTGCCCGGTGAGCGAGGCGGGATGGCTCATCACCTCGCGCGGGCTGCCTGCGGCGACCACCGCGCCGCCGTGGATGCCCGCTCCCGGGCCGAGGTCGACGAGATAGTCCGCGGCGAGGATCGCCTCCTGATCGTGCTCCACGACGATCACGGTGTTGCCGAGGTCGCGCAGCGCGGCGAGCGTGTCGAGCAGGCGGCGATTGTCCCGCTGGTGCAGCCCGATCGAGGGCTCATCGAGGATGTAGAGGACGCCGGTGAGTCCCGAGCCGATCTGGCTCGCGAGCCGGATGCGCTGCGCCTCCCCTCCGGAGAGCGTCTCGGCGCTGCGCTCGAGCGTCAGGTAGCCGAGTCCCACGTCCGCGAGGAACGTGAGGCGGCTCGCCACGTCCTTCACGATCCTCGCCGCGACCTCGCCGCGGCGGCCGTCAAGCGTGAGCGCGCGCAGGAAGCCGAGCGCGCGGCCCACGTCGAGCCGCGCGATCTGCGGCAGGCTCAAGTCACCGACGAATACGAAGCGCGCGGCGCGGTTGAGCCGGGCGCCCTCGCACTCCGGGCAGGCGCGCACGCCGAGGTATCGCGCGAGCTCCTCGCGCACGCTCGGGGACTCGCTCTGCCGATACCGTCGCTCGAGATTCGGGAGGATGCCCTCGAAGGGCTGGCGCCGGCGCGTCGCGCGGCCTCCCGGCCCCCGCAGCTCGATCAGCGCTCCCCCGCTGCCGTGGAGGATCACGTCCCTGACCTCGGGCGTGAGCTCGCTCCACGGCGTCTCCACCTCGAAGCGGTAGTGGCGCGCGAGCGAGGCGATGAGCTCGAAGTAGTGGGCGTTGCGCCGGTCCCAGCCGCGCACGGCACCGCGCGCGAGCGAGAGCGCCGGGTCGGCGATCACGCGCTCGGGGTCGAAGAACGACTGCGTGCCGAGCCCGCCGCACGCCTCGCAGGCGCCGGAGGGATTGTTGAACGAGAACATCTTCGGCTCGAGCGCCGGGACGCCGTAGCCGCACACGGGGCAGGCGTGGCGGCTCGAGAAGACGATCGGCTCGCGGTGCGGCTCATCGAGGAGCACGAGCCGCGCGAGGCCGCCCGAGAGCGTGAGGCTCGTCTCGAGCGATTCGGCAAGCCGCGAGGCGGCGTCCGGCCTGATGCGCAAGCGGTCCACGACCGCCTCGATCGAGTGCTTGCGCTTCGCGTCGAGCTCGAGCGAATCGTCGAGCTCCCGGATGCGTCCGTCGATGCGCACGCGCACGAAGCCCCGCGCGGCGAGGTCGGCGAGGACCTGCCCATGCTCGCCCTTGCGGTCGCTCACGATCGGGGCGAGCAGCGCGACGGCGGTGCCCTCCGGGAGCTTCAGCGCCTGGTCCACCATCTGGCTCACCGTTTGCGCGGCGAGCTCGATCGAGTGGTCGGGGCACCGCGGCACGCCGACGCGCGCGAAGAGCAGCCGCAGGTAATCGAAGATCTCGGTCACCGTGCCGACGGTGGAGCGCGGATTGTGCGAGGCGGCCTTCTGCTCGATCGCAATCGCCGGCGAGAGTCCCTCGATGCTGTCCACGTCCGGCTTGTCCGTCATCGAGAGGAACTGGCGCGCGTAGGCGGAGAGCGACTCGACGTAGCGGCGCTGGCCCTCGGCGTAGAGCGTGTCGAACGCGAGGGAGGACTTGCCGGACCCCGAGAGGCCCGTGAGGACGATCAGCCGATCGCGCGGCAGGTCGAGGTCGATGCTCTTCAGGTTGTGCGTGCGCGCTCCGCGTACGCGGATGTACTGCATGGGCCTTTCGCACCCCCTCAACCCCGAAGATTATCCGCGCCGGGGCTCATTCTGCGCGATGACCCTCGAAATGGCGGTTCGCATGCCGGGTCCCGGCGTCTACAATACCGTCCAATCTCTCGGCGTGGGGCGCGCGGTCATGGCACGGGGCATCAACAAGGTCATTCTGGTCGGCAACCTCGGCGCGGATCCGGAGACGCGCGCCATGCCCTCGGGCATGAGCGTGTGCAACCTTCGCATCGCGACGACCGAGAGCTGGAAGGACCGCCAGTCGGGCGAGCAGCAGGAGCGCACGGAGTGGCACCGGGTCGCGCTCTTCGGGCGGCTCGCGGAGATCGCGACCGAGTACCTGCACAAGGGCTCGCAGGTCTACATCGAGGGCAGCCTGCGCACGCGCAAGTGGCAGGACAAGCAGGGGAACGAGCGCTACACCACCGAGATCATTGCAAGCGAGATGCAGATGCTCGGCGGCGGGCGGGGCGGCGCGGGTGCCGGGGCCGGTCCGGGGGCCGGCGGCGGATCG
>JASHTK010000346.1 GCA_030040575.1 Gammaproteobacteria bacterium | reverse complement strand
GGCGGGGCCCGCAACCGCGGCAGCCTCCTCCGTCTCCTCGAGGTCGTCGAACTCCGCGGTCTCCTCCTCCACCACCGCCGGGGCCTTGACGGGCGGCAGGCGCCGGCGCTGGGGCGCCTTCTTGCGCACGGTGGGCTGCGGCCGCTGGCGGCCGCGGGCCGATTTCTTGCGGGGCTGGCCGGACTCATCGAGCTCGACGAACTCGTCCTCGCCGACCGCCACCGCCGGCACCGAGGCCTTGCCCTCGAGCACGGCGTCCGCGATGCCGGCGCTGTAGAGCTGGATGGCGCGCATCGCATCGTCGTTCCCGGGAATCACGTAGTCGATGCCCTCGGGGGAGCAGTTGGTGTCCACCACGGCGACGACCGGGATCCCGAGCTTCCTCGCCTCGTGGATGGCGATGCGCTCGTGACCCACGTCGATCACGAAGAGCACATCGGGGAGCGACTCCATCTGCTTGATCCCGCCCAAGCTCCTCTCGAGCTTGTCCATCTCCCGGCGCAGCTGCATCGCCTCCTTCTTGCCGCGCTTCTCGAGCGCCCCGCTCGTCGCGAGCTCGGTGAGCTCGGCGAGCCGCTTGATCGACTGGCGGATCGTCTTGAAATTGGTGAGCATGCCCCCGAGCCAGCGCTGGTTGACGTAGGGCATGGTGCAGCGCTCGGCCTCCTTTTGAATCGCCTCGCGCGCGGAGCGCTTGGTGCCGACGAACAGGGCCTTGCCGCCGTCTGCGACGACCCCCTTCACGAAGCTCGCCGCCTCGAGGTAAAGCGGCTGGGTCTTCTCAAGGTTGATGATGTGGATCTTGTTGCGCTCGCCGAAGATGAACGGGGCCATCTTGGGGTTCCAGAAGCGGGTCTGATGTCCGAAATGGACCCCCGCCTCCAGCATCTGTCGCATGGACACGCCGGGCATGAATGCTCCTACGATCGGGTTGGGCCTCCGCGTATCCCAGACGGCCATTCCGGGCGCCGCGGCCGAAGCTCGAGCGCTCAGGAACACCCAGCCGTCTGGCATGCGATACGCGTGTGGGTTTCCTCGTTGCCAACGAGGGCCGCGCTTTATACCATGAACATCCCACTGGAACAATGTCTTACGCGCCGCGAACCGCCTCCCATGCCCGTCACGATCAAATCGCCCGAGGAGCAGACGAAGATGCGCCTCGCCGGCCGTCTCGCGGCCGAGGTGCTCGACATGATCGGCCCGCACGTCGTGCCGGGAGTGACGACCGAGGAGCTCGACCGGATCTGCTACGACTACATCGTCAACGTCCAGAAGACGATCCCGGCGAACCTCAATTACCGCGGGTTCCCCAAGACGATCTGCACCTCCGTGAACCACGTGGTCTGCCACGGCATCCCGAACGACAAGCACCTGAAGGCCGGGGACATCCTCAACATCGATGTGACCGTGATCAAGGACGGCTTCCACGGTGACACGAGCCGCATGTACTACGCGGGCCGGCCGCCGGTACAGGCCCAGAGGCTCGCGGAGATGTGCCGCGAGGCGATGTGGCGCGGCATTCAAGCCGCGCGCCCGGGCGCGCGGCTCGGCGATGTGGGGCACGCCATCCAGAGCTTCGTCGAGTCCCTCTCGTACTCCGTGGTGCGGGAGTACTGCGGCCACGGGATCGGTCGGATCTATCACGAGGACCCGCAGGTGCTGCACTACGGCGAGCCCGGCACGGGGCTCGAGCTGCGGCCGGGCATGACTTTCACCGTCGAGCCCATGGTGAACGCAGGCAAGCGCCACGTGCGCCTGCTCCCCGACGGCTGGACGGTCGTCACCAAGGATCACTCGCTCTCCGCGCAGTGGGAGCACACCGTGCTCGTCACGGAGAGCGGCGTTGAGGTGCTGACGCTCGGGTCGGCCGAGCGGGCCTGAGGGCCCGCCGCGCCGAGGTCCGCCCGTCCGCCTCAAGGGGCCCGCAGATGTCCGTGATCGGTCCCGACCTGCCCGATGAGGTGCTCCCCGAGCGCCGGCTCGCGCCGCGGCCGCTCATCGCGCGGCTGCCCGCCCTCCTCGCGGCGCATCCGGGCTCCCGGGAGTCGTACCGCACGCTGCTCGGGGAGGCGCACGAGGAGCTCAAGGCCCGCTTCCTCGCCGAGGACCCCGTCGAGGAGCTCGTGCGCTCCCGCGCCGCGCTCGTCGATGCGGTGCTGAGCCAGGTCTGGGCCGAGCAGCTCGCCGACCACGACGATCGCTGGGCCCTCATCGCCGTCGGCGGCTACGGCCGCGGCGAGCTTCACCCCTGCTCGGACATCGACTTGCTCCTGCTCGTCGCCGCCCCGCCCGAGCCGGCCGAGCGCGCGCAGATCGAGCGGTTCGTCGCGTTCCTCTGGGACATCGGCCTCGAGGTCGGCCACAGCGTGCGCACCGTGCGGGAGTGCTTCGAGGAGAGCGCGGCCGACGTGAGCGTCATGACGACGCTCCTCGAGGCGCGGCTGCTCGCGGGCTCGCAGGGGCTTTACGCCGCGATGCGGGCGGCGCTCGCGCCCGAGCAGGTCTGGCCGGTCCGGGAGTTCTTCGAGGCGAAGCTGCGCGAGCAGGCCGAGCGGCACCTGAAGGCGAACGACACCGCGTACAACCTCGAGCCGAACGTCAAGACCGGTCCCGGGGGCCTGCGCGATATCCAAACCATCGGCTGGGTCGCCAAGCGGCACTTCGGCGCCGACTCCCTCGACGGGCTCGCCGCGCGCGGGTTCTTGACGCCCGGGGAGCTGCGCCGGCTCGAGCAGGCGCAGGCGTTCCTCTGGAAGGTGCGCTTCGGGCTGCACATCCTCACCGGCAGGCGCGAGGACCGGCTGCTCTTCGATCACCAGATCCGCCTCGCCCAGACCTTCGGCTACGAGGACGCCTCCTACACCCTCGCCGTCGAGCAGCTCATGCAGCGCTACTACCGCACGGTGATGGACGTGAGCCTGCTCAACGAGCTGCTGCTGCAGCTGTTTCGCGAGGCGATCCTGACCGAGGACGAGCCGCCGCGGCCCTTGAACGCGCGCTTCCAGGTGCGCAACGGCTCGCTCGAGGCGCGCAGCGACGATGTGTTCGCGCGCACGCCGTCCGCGCTGCTCGAGCTGTTCGTGCTGCTGCAGCAGAATCCGGACATCAAGGGCGTGCGCGCCTCGACGCTGCGCGCCGTCGGGCGCAGCCTCTGGCTCATCGACGAGGAGTTCCGCCAGAACCCGCGCCACCACCGGCTGTTCATGGAGATCATCCGCGCGCCGGTCGGCGTCACGCACGAGCTGCGCCGCATGAACACCTACGGGGTGCTCGGGCGCTACATCACCGCCTTCGGCCGCGTCGTCGGGCGCATGCAGTACGACCTGTTCCACGCGTACACCGTGGACGCTCACACCCTGTTCGTGGTGAGCAACCTGCGCCGCCTCGCGATCCCGCGCTACGACCACGAGCTGCCCGAGCTCTCGCGCATCATGCAGCAGCTGCCGAAGCACGAGATCGCCTACCTCGCGGCGCTGTTCCACGACCTCGCCAAGGGCCGCGGCGGCGACCACTCCGAGCTCGGCGCCGTCGACGCCGAGGCGTTCTGCCTCGAGCAGGGCCTCTCGCGCTACGACGCGCGGCTCGTCGCCTGGCTCGTGCGCAACCACCTCGAGCTCTCCCTCACCGCGCAGAAGCAGGACATCTCCGACCCGCAAGTGATCAACGCCTTCGCGCGCAAGGTGGGTGATGAGACGCACCTCGACTATCTCTATGTGCTCACCTGCGCGGACATCCGCGGCACGAACCCGAAGCTGTGGAACTCCTGGAAGGCCTCGCTCTTTCACGAGTTCTTCAGTCGCGTGAAGCGCGCCCTGCGCCGCGGGCTCGAGAGCCCGATCGACCAGGACGAGCTGGTGCGCGAGACGCAGGACGCCGCACGCACGCTCCTGACCGAGCGCGGCGTCGCGGGGGCGGACATCGAGCGCGCCTGGGCGCGCTTCTCCGCGCCCTACTTCCTGCGGCACACCCCGGATGAGGTCGCGTGGCACACGCGGCTGCTCGCCGAGCGGCAACCGAGCTCCGATGCGCCGCTCGTCGCGGTGCAGGCGAAGAGCGCGCGCGGCATCACCGCCGTCCTCACGTTCGCGCCGCACGTGCGGCACGGCTTCGCCCGCACCACGGCGGTGCTCGACCAGCTCGGGCTCACCATCGTCGATGCGCGCATCACGCCGACCGACGACGGCTTCAGCCTCGATGTGTATCACGTCCTCGAGGACGACGGCACGCTCATCACCGACCCGGATCGGCTGGAGGAGATCGAGCGCGCCCTGTGGCGCTCGCTGCAGCGGCGCGACGCGCCGCACCCGGCGGTCTCGCGCCGCACGCCGCGGCAGGTGCGGATGTTCAACACACCGACGCACATCGCGGTGAGCGTCGATGATCGCAACCGCCGCTCGGTGCTCGAGCTCGTCGCGGGCGACCGTCCCGGATTGCTCTGCGACGTGGGCAACGTCCTCGAGGAGGAGCGCATCGAGCTGCATGCGGCGAAGATCATGACGGTCGGCGAGCGCGCCGAGGACGTGTTCTACGTCACCGGGTTCGACTTGAAGCCGCTCGGCGAGGCCGCCGCGCAGCGCCTGAAGGAGCGGCTGATGGCGGCGCTCGATCGGCGCGAGAGCGCGTGAGCGCGCGCGGGCCCCGCGAGGCCGCATGAACCCGCGCCTCGATCGGCTGCAGACCTACCCGTTCGAGAAGCTCGCGCGCCTGAAGGCGGGCATCGCACCGCCGCGCCGCCTCGAGCCCCTGACCCTCTCGATCGGGGAGCCGCAGCACGCGCCGCCCGGCTTGCTCCTCGAGGCGCTCCGCGAAGGCGCCACGCGCCTTGGCAGCTACCCCCCGACCGTCGGCAGCCTCGAGCTGCGCGCCGCCGCGGCACGCTGGCTCGAGCGGCGCTTCGGCCTGCCCGCGCGGGCGGTGGATCCGGCGACGATGGTGCTCCCGGTCAACGGGACCCGGGAGGCGCTGTTCAGCTTCGTGCAGGCGACAATCGATTCGGAGGCCCGCCCGCCGCCGCTCATCGCGATGCCGAACCCGTTCTATCAGATCTACGAGGGGGCGGCGCTGCTCGCCGGCGCGCAGCCCTACCTGCTCGACACGACCGCCGCGACCGCGTACGCCCCCGATCTC
>JASHTK010000345.1 GCA_030040575.1 Gammaproteobacteria bacterium | reverse complement strand
GAGGACCGGGATGGACGCACCTCTGGTGTTCCGGTTGTCACGCCAGTGGCACTGCCGGGTAGCTATGTGCGGACGGGATAACCGCTGAAAGCATCTAAGCGGGAAGCCCCCCCCAAGATGAGATCTCCCTGGGAGCTCGACTCCCCTGAAGGGCCCACGAAGACTACGTGGTTGATAGGCTGGGTGTGTACGGCCAGCAATGGCTTCAGCTAACCAGTACTAATTGCCCGTGAGGCTTGACCATATAACCTCAAGGTGTTTGCCGCGAGGCGAATGCGCGCGAGGATGATGCCGAGATGGAGCCATTCTTCATTGAATGACGTTCATCGCGAACGCGACGGCGTCGAGACAGAAGACGCCTCCGGCGCGGCGGCTGCAAGCCGTCGAGCTGGAGGATCCGGATTGGAGGCAGGTGTGCCGGCCCGCGTAGGGCCGGCCCATCGACCTCGAACAGCTTGCCTGGTGGCCATAGCGAGCGGGAACCACCCGATCCCATTCCGAACTCGGAAGTGAAAACGCCCTGCGCCGATGGTAGTGTGGCCGCAAGCCATGCCAGAGTAGGTCACTGCCAGGCATTCGAACCAAAACGCCCCTGAAGTCGCGAGGCTTCAGGGGCGTTTTTTCGTGGCCGGCGCGTGCGAGAATGGGGCCCGCGGCCGGGGTGCCTGGGTCGCGACGGAGGAGCAGTGCAGCAGCCGCAGTGCGCCGACGCGGTGCTGATGGTCAGGCCGGCCGCGTTCGATTACAACCCCGAGACGGCCGCCAGCAACCGCATGCAGCGCGAAGCGCAGGTGCCGCCGGCCACGGTGCGCGAGCTCGCGCGCTCCGAGTTCGACGCTGTCGTGAGAGCGCTGCGCGGCGAGGGTATCCGCGTCTGCGTCGCGGAGGACACGCCCGAGCCGCCGAAGCCGGATGCGGTATTTCCCAACAACTGGGTAAGCTTTCACGCGGACGGCACCGTGGTGCTGTACCCGCTCCTCGCGGCCAGCCGGCGTCACGAGCGGCGGCGCGCGGTGATCGAGCAGGCCGCGGAGGAGCTCGGGTTCGAGGTCCTGCGCACGCTCGATCTGACGCACCACGAGCTCGAGGGACGCTTTCTCGAGGGCACGGGCAGTCTCGTGCTCGATCGGGCTCACGGCGTCGCCTACGCGTGCAGATCGCCGCGGACGCACCCGATGGTGCTCGATGAGTGGTCACGGGCCATGGGCTACGAGCCGGTCGTGTTCACGGCCGAGGACGGCCGCGGCGCGCCGCTCTATCACACGAACGTCCTGATGAGCATCGGTGCCCGCTTCGTCCTCATCGCCTCGGAGTCGATCGTCCCGGCGGACCGCGAGCGCGTGCTCCGGCGGCTCGCGGCCAGCGGCCGCGAGATCATCGAGATCGGGCAGCCGGCCGTCGAGCGCTTCGCCGCCAACGTGCTCGAGCTGGCAAGCTGGGACGAGGCGCTCGGCGATTGCGGCGTGCTCGTGATGTCCACGACGGCGCGGCAGGCCCTCGCGGCGCGCGAGCTGGGCCGCCTCGCGGCGAGCTCGGATACCGTGCTCACCGTGCCGGTGCCGACGATCGAGCGGGTGGGGGGAGGCGGCGTACGCTGCATGCTGGCCGAGGTATTCTCCTCGCCGTGATCGACGTGCTCCTCAAGACGGCCGCGAGCTACCTGCTCGGCTCGATCCTCGGCGGTCTGCTCATCGCGCGCCTGACGGGCCGGGGCGACATTCGCTCGGTCGGTAGCGGGAACCCCGGAAGCACGAACGCGCTGCGGACCCAGGGCAAGCTATTCGCCCTCGGGGTGCTCCTGATCGACCTGGGAAAGGGCTGGATCGCGACGCGCGTCGTCCCGGGGCTCTCGTTGGCTCCTCGGCCCGCGCCGACCGCGATCCACGAGTGGTTGCCCGCCGCCTGCGGCGCCGCCGTCATGCTCGGTCACGTCTATCCGATCTGGTACGGGCTGCGGGGCGGCAAGGCGGTGGCGACGTTCATCGGCGCAGTGCTCGGGCTCGCGCCGCGACTCCTGATCCAGGTGCTGCTCACGTGGCTTGGCGTCATCCTGCTCACGGGCTTCGTGGGCCTGGCGTCGATCTGCGCCGCCGTCGCGCTTCCGCTCTGCGTCGCCTGGACCGGACTCGCCTCGCACCCGCCCCTGCTTGCGTTCGGAGTGTTCGCCGCGGCTCTGATCGTGTTCACCCATCGTACGAACATCGCGCGCATGCGTGCCGGCCACGAGCCGCGCGCACGGCGCCTGTGGCTCTTCGGCCGCAGCGCGGCGTCTTAAGGATGAAGCGGTCGCTCGAAGCCCGGGTCCACGCTCACCTCGCGCAGGGGGGGTTCAAGTCCGGTGCCGATCTCGCGCGCCGCCTGGGTGTGAGCCGCAGCGCGGTCTGGAAGGCGGTCACCTCGCTCCGCGAGCGGGGCCTCATCGTGCACGCCGTCCGCAATCGAGGGTACCGGCTGGCCTCGCCCTGCGAGCCGCTCGACGCGGCGAAGATCCGTGCGGCGCTGCGCAAGGGCGTGCGCGAGTGCATCCGCGATATCGAGACGGTCTGGTCGCTCGAGTCCACCAATGCGGCGCTCCTCGCGCGCGCCGATCTGCCATCCGGCGTGGCCGACGTGCTGCTCGCGGAGCATCAAACGGCCGGACGGGGCCGGCGGGGACGCAGCTGGCTCGCCGCGCCCGGCGGGGCCATCTGCCTGTCCCTCGCCTGGAGCTTTGCGCAGGTCCCCCGCGATTTGGGCGCGCTCGGGCTCGCGGTGGGCGTCTGCGCGCTGCGGGCCCTGCGCCGGCGCGTGAAGGAGCCCGTTACGCTCAAGTGGCCCAATGATCTGACGCTCGCGGGTCGCAAACTCGCGGGGATCCTCATCGAGATGCGCGGGGAATCCGGCGGTCCGACGTACGTCGTCATCGGCATCGGCATCAACGTGGCGCTCGAGGGGACGATGCTCGAGAGAATTGCGGCAACCGGCACCGGCGCGACGGACCTCAAGTCCGCAGGCGTCGATCCGACCGCGCGCAATGCTCTCGTCGCCGAGCTCGTCGCGGAGATCATCGCGGGACTTGCGCTGTTCGAGACCGAGGGCCTGCGTCCGTTCATCGAGGAGTGGGAAGCGGCCGACGCGCTGCGCGGCCGCGACGTGAGCGTGCAGGCCGGCGACACGAGCGCGCGCGGCATTGCGCGGGGCATCGATATCGGCGGGGCCCTGCTCATCGAGACGCCTCAGGGTCTCAGGAAATTCGTCTCCGGCGAGGTGAGCGTGAGGCCCGAGGCATGAGCGCGCCGGTCCGAGGAGCAAGCGTGCTGCTCGTTGACATCGGCAACACGCGGATCAAATGGGCGGTCTGGCGCAATGGGCGCATCGGCCCCATGCGGGCCGGCGCTCATGCCGCGTGGTCGCGGGGAGATTTCGAGCGGCGGATGTTCGGAAGGGGGCGGGGACGGGTGAGGCTCTCGCGGGTCGTCGTGGTGAGCGTGGCCGGGCCGGCGGTCAACCGGCGCTTCGCGGCGGCGGCGCGGATCGCCGCGGGAGCGGCGCCTGAGTTCATCGCGACCTCCCGCCGAGCGGCAGGGGTCACGACACGTTATCGTGATCCGTGGCGTCTCGGCGTCGATCGGTTCGTCGGGGTCATTGCCGCGCATCACCTCGCCGGAACCCGGCCCGCATGCGTGATCAATGCCGGGACGACCGTGACCATCGATCTCGTTGACGGCAACGGCGTGCATCGCGGCGGCGCGATCCTGCCCGGACCGCCACTCATGGTGCAGACTCTGCTGAGGAGCACCGCGGGGATCGCGCGACGAGCGCGCGAGACCGCCCGGGCGCCACGCGGCGGCGGGCGTAACGCGACGGACCTGTTCGCGCGCAGCACGAGGACGGCCATCGACCGGGGTGCGCTGCATGCGGTCGCGGCCGTGGTCGATCGCGCCGTCGCCGAGGCGCGCAAGCTCCTCGGCGCCGCGCCGGTCGTTCTGCTGAGTGGCGGGGGTGCCGAGCGGCTCGAGCCGCTCATCCGATCCGCCCATGTGGAAGTCGCCGACCTGGTGCTTCGAGGGATCGCCGTCCACGCCGGGCTTGCCGTGCCCAGGATCACCCTACCCAGGGTTTCCGTGCGCGCGGTGCGTGCCGCAAGGCCCGTGGTGCCCCTGGTGCTGCCCGCGCCTTGACCTCTCAATGATTGAATGGCTCGCCCGGGGAATTGCTAGAATCCGCCCGGGCGGTCTGAGCCGGGGTCTCGAGCGGCTGATTTATACGGTCGGGCGCTGGTCGCACAACGAGCTTGAGCTTGCGCGTCACATTTCTTCTGCTGGTCCTCGCGAATCTGGCCTTCCTCGCGTGGGCCGCTTTGGTGGACGTGACGGCGGAGCCGCCGGAGGACGGCATCAGTCGTTTGCCTCGCCTGCAGTTGTTGAGCGAGGTGCGTGCACCTCAGCCGTCGGCGAGTCAGCCGTCGGCGACTCACCCCTCCGGTCCAGCGAGCGGCGCTCCCGGGGTGGCGAGCGGCGCGCCCGGAGCGACGAGCGGCGTTCCCGGCCCGGCGAACGGCGGCGCCACGGGGATGAACGCAGCCTCCTCGCAAGGGGTCCCGAGCTCGGGCGCTTCGCAAAGCCCGCTCGCGAATCCCGACCCGGCCGTAAGCCCCACGGTGAGCGCGAGCACCGATCGCTGCGTGACGATCGGCCCCTTCAGCGATCTCGAGCGCGCGAGCGAGGCAACCGAGTTGCTGCGGCAGCGCGGCTTCAGTCCACGACCGCGTGTCGAGACGCCGCGCCAGCCGGCGGGCTACTGGGTTTACATCGGCGGCCTCGGATCTCAGTCTGCGGAGACGAGCACCGTTCGGCGCCTCAAGCAGAACGGCCTGACCGATGCGAGGATCATGCCTGCTTCGGATGAGGAGCAGCGGCGAGTGTCCGTCGGGCTGTTTACTCGCCGCAAGGATGCCGAGCGCCGTGCACGAGCCGTGCGCGGCCTCGGCCTCGAGGTTCAGATCGAGGAGCAGCATCCGGCGCAGGCCGCTCACTGGGTCGACGTGAGCCTCGACGCGAGCACTCAGGCGCTGCCGGCCGCGAGCCTGCTGGCGCTGGAGGAGGACGGGTCGCGGCTCGAGATCGCGGAGTGTCCGTCGAGCGCACCCCCGGCCGCGGCGGGCGTGCAGCCGAGCGAGGCGGGCACGGGCTCGGAGCGGCCCGCCACCGGGAGCGCTGCCGGGTCCAGCACGGGAACCGCCTCGCCGCCGATGTCGAGGCCGGCCCTCTCGAGGCCTCTCGCCGCGCAACGCCTACCGCAGCCTGACTGAATCAGGTTACTCGGAGCGGAGCGGACGAACCGTGAGTGTCGAGCGGACCGCGGTGGCCCGCCGCGGTAAAATCAGTGATCGGCTCTGCGCGCCGGCTTAGCTCAGAGGTAGAGCAGCGGTTTTGTAAACCGTTGGTCGGG
>JASHTK010000344.1 GCA_030040575.1 Gammaproteobacteria bacterium | reverse complement strand
CAAATCCCCGCTCGGGTCCATTGGGACTACGCCTCACCCGGCCTTCCAGTCAATGCTGCTGGAGCTCGATCGTGCGCCTGCGGGTCATCGCAGTCCTTCTCGCCCGAAAGGATGGTCTAAGGGGTGGCTTGCAAATGGTCGGAGTGGGTCCTCAAGCCGCCTCGCAGAGCCGTGCGATCTTCGGTCGACGCCGCTTCTCGGCACGCCACAGATCGTAGGTGACCTGCATATTGAGCCAAGACTCTGCCGATCCGCCCAGTGCCGCAGCGAGCCGGAGGGCGAGCTCCGCGCTCACGGCGGCACGCCCGTTGACGACGCGCGGGAGCGCTACCCGCGAGATGCGGAGCCGCTTCGCAAGCCCAGTGACCGTGAGGCCACCACCCGTCCGCAGCACGGTATCAGCAAGGACCTCGCCGGGATGAAGTGGATTGTGCATGCGCGTCATAAACGTCTCCGTCAGTGATAGTCCTGGTAATCGACGAGGCCGGCTTGGACGTCGAGCTTGGCCGCACGTCAGACCAGGCCCGGATAGTGATCGGCGATCAATCTGCTCGGATTACCTCATTGCCCGGGCGGCGGATCCTCGGATGGGCGATCAGCGGAGGGAGATGGCGCGCACCACGCACGACGAAGCGCCCCGGATCCCTGCCGCGGAGCGCGGGGTCGATCACCTATTCGATCTTTCCCTCGAGGGCGGCCTCGTCGATGGGGCCGCCGCGGCCGTCAGCCGGCCGGATTAGCCCACGCTGTAATTGCGCCCTTCGAGGCAGACGGCCTCGGCGCGCAAGTAGGCCTGGTGACGGGCCATCGCATCGCTCGCGGCCGAATTGCCGCCGCCGGGCGCGCTTGGCGCCGCACCCGCCGCCGGTGGAGGACCGCCGCCGCCGGCAGCAGCGCCGGATGCAGTCTGATCGGACGCCCACTTGCGGCACTCGGCCCTGTCCCGCGCCTGTTGCTCCACCGATTGGCCGGCCTTCGGGTACGCGAAGAGCTCGGAATCGGTGGGGGGTGCAGCAGGCGCGCCATTCGCCCCTGCAGCGCCGGGCGGCGGCCCGCTCGGGCTGAAGTCGGCGGGCGGGGTGACCTGCTCGTATTGCCCGGCGTCGCCGTTCCAGACGTAGTACGCATCATCGCCGTAGTAGTAGGGCACGCCGTCCCACCAGACCGTCGCGTAGTACCACGGAATGATGGGTAGGAAGAGTCCGAGGCCCCACCAGCCGGGGCCCCACCACCAGCCGCCCCAGCCCCAACCGCCCCAGCCCCAGCCGTAGCCTGCATAGTAGCCGCGGCCGTAGTACCCGCCGCGCGCGCCGTACCCGCGGCCGTAGCCGCCGCGAGCGCCGTAGTGCGCGACACCTCCCTGGTGCAGCCCCCCACCGAAGCCGCCTTCCGCGTGGACGCTCCCGCCGCCTTCGTGCGCACCGAAGGCCGCCCAGGGGGCGGCGCCGAGCGCCATTCCAGCCATCAGCGCCGAGACGAGGCGCCATCGTCGAGCCCAGCCTGGGGTGAGCATGGTGAGATTCCTCCAGGGCACCAATTTAGCGCGAACCGCCTCTCCGTTCGACCCCGGGGCAGAACGGTGTCCGCAGTCCGTTGATGCGATGGTCGATTTGACCGTGTCATGGCGGGGCAGTTCATCCCGACCCCTGCTCGAGTCCGGCCGCCGGTGCCGCAGGCGGCACGCGCTTCGCACCTCGAGCGGTCAGAACGCTGCGAGTCCCGCCCGGGCCACCGCCTCGTCCTGCGGAGGGGCTCCGCCGCTGCAGCCGATCGCGCCGATCACTTGCTGCTCGCGCACGATGGGCAGGGCGCCCTGAGCGGGGACCATCCGATCCTGCACCGATGCGTTGAGGCTCGCGAAGAACGGCGAGGCGGCCATCCGCCCGACCGCGCTGCTCGGCATTCCGAAGAGCGCAGAGCTCAGCGCCTTGCCCTCGGCGAGGGACCCCGTGAGAAAGCTCGCACCGTCCATGCGCACGAAGGCGACGAGGTCGCCACGGACGTCGAGGATCGCGCAGCTCACCGAGACGCCCATGCTTCGCGCCTCGGCGAGCGAGGCCGCGAGGGCCTGTTGTGATTCGCTCAAGGTCGGACGAGGCACCGGGGCGGACCGCGGCGGCGGGGAGGGCGCCGGCCGGCCGGCGGGACCGCCCGGCGCCTGCGCGAGCGAGTCACCGGCCCCAAGCGCGAGAGACGCGAGCGACGCGCAAGCGAGCGAAGCCGCGGTGAACGTCTTCATGGTGAACCCCCTTGATTCGACAATGCCGGCCGGCGGATGTTAAACAATCCGCATGAGCGACGTCCTGTGGCGACCATCCGCGCAGCGCGTGGCCGGCTCAAATCTTACGCGCTTTCTGCAGGGCGTAAGCACGCGCCGGGGAACGACGCTTCGCGACTACGACGAGCTCTACGCCTGGTCCGTCGATCGGCCGGAGGAGTTCTGGGGCGCGCTCGCGCACTTTGCCGGCGTGCGCGCCGCGTGGGCCGAGGGCCCGATCCTCGAGCACCGCGAGCGCATGCCCGGCGCCCGGTTCTTCCCCGGCGCGCGGCTCAACTTCGCCGAGAATCTCCTGCGCCATCACGACGAGCGGCCGGCGCTCGTGTTTCGCAACGATCGCGGGGCGCGACGGGTGCTCACCCATTGCGAGCTCGGCGAGCAGGCCGCGCGCATCGCCGCGGGACTTCTCGCGGCAGGCGTCGCGGCCGGCGATCGGGTGGCCGGTTTCCTGCCGAACGTCCCGGAGGCGGTCGTCGCGATGCTCGCCGCGGCGAGCGTGGGCGCCGTATGGTCCGCCTGCTCGCCGGATTTCGGCGCGCGCGGCGTGCTCGACCGGTTCGGCCAGATCGCCCCGAAGGTCCTCTTCACCGCGGATGGGTACTTCTACGCCGGCAAGACGCTCGATTCGCTCGAGCCGATGGCGGAAGTGCTCGGCCGCCTCCCGAGCATCGAGCGCGTCGTCGTCGTCCCGTACGTGAGTGCCGCGCCGCGGCTCGAGCGGCT
>JASHTK010000343.1 GCA_030040575.1 Gammaproteobacteria bacterium | reverse complement strand
GCGCTCAGGGTCGCCTCGATGACCCCGCGGCCGCTCTCGACGTACTCCTTGGCGAACTCGATGACGAGGATCGCGTTCTTGCAGGCGAGTCCGATCGTCGTCAGCATCGCGACCTGGAAGTAGATGTCGCGCTCGAGGCCCCGCAGCGCCGTCGCGATCACCGCGCCGATCACCCCGAGCGGCACGGCGAGGATGATAGCGGTCGGGATCGACCAGCTCTCGTAGAGCGCGGCGAGGCACAGGAACACCACGGCGATCGAGAGCCCGTAGAGCATCGGCAGCTGCTCACCCGCGGCCTGCTCCTGGTAGGACTCCCCCGCCCAGTCGACCGAGTAGCCGGGCGGGAGCCTTGCGACGAGCCTCTCGATCTCCTTCATCGCGGTGCCGGAGCTCACGCCGGGAGCGGCCTCGCCGTTGATCTCCACCGCCGAGGTCTCGTTGAAGCGCACCAGCTGCGGCGGACCGTAGCTCCAGTGCGTCGTGATGAGCGAGGCGAGCGAGACCATCGAGCCTGCGGCGTTGCGCACGTACCAGCGGCCGAAGTCGGCGGGCTGCATGCGAAAGGGCGCATCGGCCTGGACCATGACGTGCTTGACGCGGCCGCGATCGACGAAATCGTCGATGTAGCGCCCGCCCCAGGCGAGCGAGAGCGTGTCGTTGATGGCGGCGACCGGCACGCCGAGGGCGGCGGCCTTCTGCGCATCGACGTCGATGCGAAACTGCGGCGCATCCTCCTCCCCGGTCGGACGGACGTTGGCGAGCAGCGGATCGCGCGCGGCCATGCCGAGCAGCTGGTTGCGCGCGCCAATGAGCGCGTCGTGGCCCTGGCTCTCGTCGTCCTTCAGGAAGAAGTCGAAGCCGGAGGAGTTGCCGAGCTGCTGGACGACGGCCGGCGCCACCGCGAACACCGTCGCCTCCTGCAGCCCGAACAGCGCGCGGTTCGCGCGCAGCTGGATCGCTTGCGCGCTCTCCGCCCCGCCCCTGCGCTCGCTCCAATCCTTGAGCAGGATGAAGCCCATGCCGGAGTTCGGCCCCTGGCCCGAGAAACTGTAGCCGGAGATCGCGAACATCGAGCGCACCGCCTTGCGCTCCGCGGTGAGGAAGTAGCCCCGCACCTTGTCGAGCGCCGCCTCCGTGCGCGCGAGGCTCGCGTTGACGGGGCTTTGCACGAGGAGCATCAAGGCGCCCTGGTCCTCCTCGGGCAGGTAGGCCGTCGGCAGGCGAAAGAACGTGAGCGCCATGAGCGAGGCGAGCGCCGCGTAGAGGAGCAGGAAGCGCGCCGGCCGGCGCAGCATGCGGCCGACGACCCCCTGGTAGCGGCGGTTGCTCGCATCGAACACGCGGTTGAACCAGCGGAAGAAGCCGGCGTGGCCGTGATGCTCGCCCTTCTCGACCGGCTTGATGAGCGTCGCGCAGAGCGCGGGACTCACGATGAGCGCGACGATCACCGAGAGCACCATGGCCGAGACGATGGTGATCGAGAACTGCCGGTAGATCACCCCGGTCGAGCCCTGCAGAAAGGCCATCGGCACGAACACCGCCGAGAGGACCGTCGCGATCCCGATCAGGGCCCCCGTGATCTGGTCCATCGAGCGGCGCGTCGCCTCGCGCGGCGAGAGGCCCTCATCGGTCATGAGCCGCTCGACGTTCTCGACCACGACGATCGCATCATCGACCAGCAGCCCGATCGCGAGCACCACGGCGAACATCGTGAGCATGTTGATCGAGTAACCGGCGAGGGCGAGCACGCCGAAGGTGCCGAGCAGCACGACCGGCACGGCGATCGCCGGGATCAGCGTCGCGCGGATGTTCTGCAGGAACACGAACATCACGACGAACACGAGCGCGATCGCCTCGATGAGCGTCACGACCACATCGTGGATCGACTTGCGCACGAAGGGGGTCGTGTCGAAGGGATACACGGCCTCGAGGCTGCGCGGGAAGCTCGGCCTCAGGCGCTCGATCTGCGCCTTGACGTTGCGCACCGTGTCGAGCGCGTTGGCGCCGGGGGCGAGGATGACTCCCATGCCGGCGGCCGCGCGACCGTTGAAGCGCACGTGGTAGCTGTAGTCGGCCTGCCCGAGCTCGACGCGCGCCACATCGCCTAGCCTGAGCGTCGAGCCGTCCGTGTTGCTGCGCAGGACGATGGCACGGAACTGCTCGGGGGTGTTGAGCCTGCCCTGGGAAGTCGCCGTGACGTTGATCTGCTGGCCGCCGACCGCCGGCTCTCCCCCGAGCTGCCCGACGGAGATCTGCGCGTTCTGCGACTGCACCGCGGCGACCACATCATCGGGCGTCAGGCCGTACGTGTTGAGCCGGTCGGGGTTGAGCCAGATCCGCATCGCGTACTTCGGACCGAACTCCTGCAGCGAGCCCACCCCGGGCACCCGGCTCACCGGGTCGGCGATGTTGGTCGCGACGAAGTCGGCGATGTCGCTCTCGCTGATGCTGCCGTCGGAGGAGATGAAGCCGGCCGCCATCAGGAAGTCGTTGTTCGCCTTGGCGACGCTGATGCCTTGCTGCTGCACGACCTCGGGCAGGAGCGGCACGGCCTGCTGGAGGCGGTTCTGCACCTGCACCTGCGCGATGTCCGGGTCGGTGCCGGTCGCAAAGGTGAGCGTGATGCTCGCGTTGCCGGCGTTGTCGCTGGTCGAGGCCATGTAGAGCAGGCCATCGAGCGCGGTCATGTTCTGCTCGATGATCTGGGTCACCGAGTCCTCGACGGTCTGCGCGTCCGCGCCGGGATAGACGGCGCTGATCGACACCGCGGGCGGGGCGATGTTCGGATACTGGGCGATCGGCAGGCGCGTGATGGCCACCACGCCGAACAGCATGATGATGAGCGCGACGGTCCAGGCGAAGATCGGCCGATCGATGAAGAAGTGCGAGAGCGACATGGCTCAGTGCGCCGGGCCTTCCACGGCCTCGACCGACATGCCGGGCTGCACCTTCTGCAGGCCGGAGACGATGAGCCGATCGCCCGCCGCGAGGCCGCTGTCGATCAGCCAACGGTCGCCGATCGCGCGGGTGATCGCCACGCGGCGCTCCTCGACCTTGCCGGCCCCATCGACGATGAGGCCCGTCGCATCCCCGCGCGGGTCGTGCTCGATCCCCTCCTGCGGGGCGAGCACGCCGTGCGGCAGCACGCCTTCGTCCACGACCGCGCGCACGTACATGCCCGGCAGCAGCAAGCCCTCGGGATTCGGCACGAGCACGCGCAGCAGGAAGTTGCCGGTGGTCGGATCGACCGTGATGTCGGTGAAGAGAAGCGTGCCGCGGTGCGGATAGACCGTGCCGTTCTCGAGCACGATGGTGGCGGGGGTGCCCGCGCCCTTCGACTCGATGCGCCCCGAATCGATCTCCTGCTTGAGGGCGAGCCAGTCCGCGCTCGACTGATTCACATCGACGTAGATCGGATCGAGCGTCTGGATGGTCGCGAGCGCGGTGGCCTGGTCGGCCGTCACCAGCGCCCCCGCCGTGACGGCGGATCGGCCAATGCGGCCGGTGATCGGCGCCGTGATGCGCGCGTAGGCGAGATTCACCGCGGCGCTGTCGAGCGCGGCGCGCGCCGCGGCCACGTCCGCGACGGCCTGGCCCTCGGCCGAGATGGCGTTCTCGTTGTCCTGCGCGCTGATCGCGTCGATCTTGATGAGCTCCGCCGCGCGCTCGGCGGCGAGGTGGGCCGCGACCTCGTTTGCCTTCGCCTTCTCGAGGGCCGCGGCGGCGTTGTCGTATTGCGCGCGATAGAGCGAGTCGTCGATGTCGTAGAGCACCTCGCCCGCGTGCACCAGGTTGCCCTCGGTGAACAGCCGCCGCTTGACGATGCCAGAGACTTGCGGGCGCACGTCGGCCACCAGGTACGCGCTCGTGCGGCCCGGCAGCTCGCGCGTGAGGGTGACGGGCTCCGCCCTGAGCGTGACGACCGTCACCGTGGGCCGAAAGTCCCCGGCCGCGGGCATCGCCTCGCGGCGGCCGCAACCGCACAGCACGAGGACTGCGGCGAGCGCCGCGACCGCGCAGGATCGAGGTGCGCAGAGACGGACGGGCATGAGAGAGTCGCGCTCCGGTCGCGGAAGGCCGTGGCCGGTGCGCCGGCGGCCCGCCCCGAGAAGCGCGGCCGCGACACCCGCTCGACGGCGAGGTGAATGAACGTTCATTCTAGGCGCCGCCGGGCGCGGGCGCAAGGCGAGGACGCGAGCCCCCCACGCGGACCTCGGTCGCGCGACGTCTCGCGCTTGCGATATCATCGAGCCGCACGAGCGGCCGATGAAGAGCCGTCTCTCGCGCCACGAGGCCCGTGCCCATG
Source organism: Gammaproteobacteria bacterium (assembly GCA_030040575.1). Classification (GTDB taxonomy): domain Bacteria; phylum Pseudomonadota; class Gammaproteobacteria; order Steroidobacterales; family Steroidobacteraceae; genus JASHUC01. Next base: position 1,999 of record JASHTK010000343.1, on the reverse strand, counting down.
CGACTGCAGCTGATCGCCTCGCCGCGCAAATTCCTGCATCTGCTGCTGTGGCTGCGCACGTTCGCCGTCGTCAGCCAATCGATCACGATCGCCGTCATTCATCGTTGGCTCGGAATCGAGCTGCCGGTCGCCGCCATGGCGGTCGCCATCGCGGCACTCGCCGCGACCGCCGTGCTCACCGCACTGCGGCTGCGCACGGCGGTGCCCGCCACCGAGCTCGAAGTCGCCCTGCAGCTGCTGATCGACGTGGCCGAGCTCACCGCGCTGCTGTGCTTGAGCGGGGGCACCGCCAATCCGTTCGCCTCGCTGTATCTCCTGCCCATTGCGCTCTCGGCGGTCGGCCTCGCCTGGCCGTACACTGCGGCCATCACGCTCGCGTGCCTCGGCTGCTACGGTTGGCTCATCGACCGCTTCACCACGCTCGACTTCATGCACATGAACCTCGCGAGCGCGTTCGATCTGCACGTGGCGGGCATGGACGTGACCTTTGCGATCAGCGCCGTGCTGCTCGCGGCGACCCTCTCGATGATGGCGGCGCAGATGCGCCGGCGCGACCAGGCGATGGCCTCGCTGCGCGAGGAGATGATGCGCCAAGAGCACCTGAGCGCGATGGGCGTGCTCGCGGCCGGCACGGCCCACGAGCTGAGCACGCCGCTGCAGTCGATGGCGATCCTCGCCTCCGAGCTGCGCGGGGCGGGACGCATCGACCGGGAGTTCCACGAGAATCTCGGCCTGCTCGAGCGGCAGATCCGCATCTGCAAGGACAAGCTCTCGACGCTGCTGAAGGCCGCGGGTCGCCCGCGCAGTCTCGAGCGCCGCACCGTGCCCGCCCGGGGCGTGCTGCAGGAGGTGCTCGACCACTGGAGCATCGTCCGGCCCGCCATCCGGCTCGAGGTGGACTGGCAGGCGCTCGCGGGGGATCCCCTGGTGACGGTCGATGAGGGCTTCTCGCAGGCCTTGATGAACTTGCTCGACAACGCGGCGGAGGCGAGCGCCTCGCTCGGCTCCGATCTGGTCAAGCTGGCGGTCGCGGGGGACGGCAGGAGCATGCGGCTGTGCATCGACGATCAAGGCCCGGGACTCGGCCCGGACGTCGAGCAACGCGCGGGCACGGCGATCTTCACGACCAAGGATCAAGGATTCGGTCTCGGGCTCGTCCTCTCCCACGCCAACTTGAACCGCCTCAACGGCGATGTGACGCTCGCGACACGCCCCGGCGGCGGCACGCGGACGACGATCGTCATCCCGGTGCACGCGAGTGATGCGGCGAGTGCTCGCGAGTGAGGCACAGCCCCGGGGCGATCGCCTGCTGATCGTCGAGGACGACGGCACCGCGGCGGCGCTGCTCTCCCGAGCCCTCGGCAAGCACGGCTATCGCGTCGAGACGGCCGCGTCGGTCCAGCAGGCGCTTGATGCGAGCGCCGGCGGCCCGCTGCACGCGGCGATCGTGGACCTGCGCCTCGACACGGAGTCGGGCCTCGGACTGGTGCCCGTGCTCGTGAGCCGGCATCCCGGGATCCGCGTCCTGGTGCTGACCGGGTATGCGAGCGTCACGACGGCGGTGCAGGCCATCAAGATGGGCGCGAGCGATTATCTGGCGAAGCCCGTCGAGGTGGCGGAGATCCTCGAGGCGCTGAGCGGGGAGCGGCGGCGCACGCTCGCGAGCGCGCCTCTCGAGAGGCCCTCGGTCCGCCGCCTCGAGTGGGAGTACATCCAGAGGGTGCTCGCCGAGCACGACGGCAACGTCTCGAAGACCGCGCGGGCGCTCGGGATGCAGCGCCGCACCTTGCAGAGAAAGCTGGCGAAGCGCCCCGCGAAGACATAATCCGCCCACCCCATGCCCAGGTTGCGGCTCGTCGGACGCCCCGGGGACGCAAGATGGAGGGCCCGGCGGGGCCGGGCTCGCCTCGGATTGGCGGAGAGGGTGGGATTCGAACCCACGTGCCGGTTTTACCCGACCATCCGATTTCGAGTCGGCGCCGTTATGACCGCTTCGGTA
>JASHTK010000342.1 GCA_030040575.1 Gammaproteobacteria bacterium | reverse complement strand
CCCGCCGGTCGCCTACGTCGGCGACGACGAGCGGCGCATCGAGGACGGCCTGGCGGAAGCCGCGCGAGAGGTTGTCGACGACAATGACCTGCTCGCCGCGCGCGCGCAGCTGGAGCAGGACGTGGCTGCCGATGTAGCCGGCTCCGCCGGTGAGGAGAAGCGTGCCGTGACTCATGAGCCTTGAGAGCCTTTCGGATCTAAAAAACCCATCATAAACAAACGGCGCGGGCGGAATGTGACGGATCCTTCAGCGGCGGATGCGCGGCCCTTCGCGGGGCTCTCCCCTGAGGTCGTGCTCGAGGCGGCGGCCTCCGCGGGCTTCGAGGCGGACGGGCGGCTGCTCGCCCTCAACAGCTACGAGAACCGCGTGTACCAGGTCGGGGAGAGCACCCGGGGGATGCTCGTGCTCAAGTTCTACCGAGCCGGGCGCTGGAGCGATGCGCAGATCGGCGAGGAGCACGAGCTCACCGCCGAGCTCGCCGCGGCGGAGCTGCCCGTCGCGGCGCCGCTCGCAGTTGACGGCAGAACGCTCCTCAGATACCGCGAGTTTCGCTTTGCCGTCTTTCCCTGGATGCGAGGCCGGGCGCCCGAGCTCGATCGGCCCGAGGCGCGCGCGATGCTCGGCCGGGCGCTCGGTCGGATCCACCGCATCGGCGCAGTGAGGCCGTTCCACGAACGGCCCGCCCTCACGATCGAGCGGCTCGGCTACGCCGCCCGCCGCGCCGTACTTGCGAGCGGCTTGCTGCCGGACGGCCTCACCGAGCGATACGCGCGGGCCTCGAGCCTGCTCATCGAGCGGATCGAGGCGCTGATGCAGAGCGTCGGCCGGGTCTCCGAGGTGCGGATCCACGGCGACTGTCACCTCGGCAATCTGCTCTGGAACGAGCAGGGCCCCGTGTTCGTGGATCTCGACGACTGCATGATGGGCCCGAGGGTCCAGGACCTGTGGATGCTGCTCTCCGGAGCGCCGTTCGAGCAGCAGCGCCAGTGGGAGGAGCTCCTCGGCGGCTACCAGCAATTCGCCGATTTCGACTTCCGGGAGGTGCGGCTCATCGAGCCCTTGAGGGGCTTGCGGATGCTGCACCACGCCGGGTGGGTCGCCCAGCGCTGGGACGACCCGGCGTTCCCGCGGGCCTTCCCCTGGTTCGGTGAGACTCGCAATTGGGAGAGCTACGTCACGGACCTCCTTGAGCAGTCGATTACGATTGAGAACCAGCCGCTGCTCAATTGATCTCGGGCGCGTGCGCCGGGGGGCGCCGGATGTCGGCGCCGCGCCAAGTGGAAAGTCGCGCCTCGGGGCCTCAAGGAAACTCAGCGCCCATGAACGTCTTCGTCTCGCGAACGCTTGCCGGTTCTCGCCGCGGTGCCCTCGCGTGCATGGTCGCCTGCGTGGCCGCATGCGGCTCGCCGGGCGGCCGGGCCGGCTGGCTCCCCTCGTGGCTGCACCTGCATCACTCCACTCCCGCTGCGGTGCAGCAGGCCGTGAAGCCCGCGCTCGACTCGGACATGGTCGCCGCCGTGAGCAACGCGAAGGGGGGTGACCTGCCCGTCGAGGTGAAATTCTCGCTGCACGAGCGGCCGGAAGCGGGCGAGACCGCGGAGCTTGATCTCGAGATGATTCCCACCGCCCCGATCGATCGGCTGGTCGCGGTCTTCCACGCCGAGGACGGGCTCACCGTGAGCTCCGGCGGGGAGCCCGCGCAGCGCGACCGACCGGAGGCCGGAGTGCCCGTCGCGCATCGCCTGACGATCGTTCCCCAGCGCGACGGGATCTTCTACGTGACGGCGACCGTGCTCGCCGACATGAGCGGCGAGCCGATCGCGCGCACCTTCACGATCCCGGTCATCGCGGGTGCGGGCGCGCCCTGAGCGCGCCGGCCCGGGCCGCCTGCACGCTCGCGAACCGGGAGGCGCTTCACGCGTTCACGGGCCTTTACATCTTTATGATGGACAGTGGGTTGGGGTCGCGCCCTTATGTCAAATCTCCCTTCAGCTCGCCGCTCGGTCGAGCGCTCCGACGGCGCGCCGGATGAGCCCCCGGAGCATGGGGCGACCTTTGCGACGACCGTCATCCGGGCCGATTCCGAGTCACGCGAGGCCGACTCGCCCGCCCTGCATCCGCTCCTTCAGGCACAGCTGAAGGAGCTGCGCCTGCGCACCGGCTCCACGGCACCGGACGTGGGCATGCTGCTGCGGCTCGTGAGCCAGCATTACCACTCGATCGACGAGGAGCGCCGCGGCTTCGTTCGCTCGATGCAGCTCATGGCGGATGAGGCGCGCGCGCAGCGCCCGGCCGAGCCCGAATCCGATCAGCTGCAGGCGATCCTCGATCACATCAAGGAGACCGTGCTCACCGTGGATGAGCACGGCGCCGTGCTCACGTTCAACCCGACCGGCGAGCGCGTCTTTGGCTTCAGCCAGGAGGAGGTCGTCGGGCGGCCGCTCGACCTCCTCATCCCGCAGATCGCCGATCGCGGAGGTGTGGTGCCGGGACTCGAGCACCTTGCGGCGGCGACCGGCGACACCGCGCTCGACCTCGCGCCGCGGGAGATCTGGGGGCAGCGCAAGTCGGGCGAGGTCTTCCCCGCGGAGATCGCCGTGAGCCGCGCACGGCTCGGCGGGCGCGAGGCGTTCATCGTCTGCATGCGGGATGTGACCGAGAGGCGCTCGGCCGAGCGCCACCTGCGCGAGAGCGAGGCCCGCTATCGCATGCTCGTCGATCATGCTCCCGAGGCCATCATGGTGATCGATGCGCAATCCGAGCGGTTCGTCGACGCGAACCAGAACGCCGAGCAGCTGTTCGGATTCCCGCGCGAGGAGCTGCTGAAGCGCGGCCCGCCGGATTTGAGCCCGCCGATGCAGCCGGACGGCAGGCCCTCGCGCGACTCGCAGCACGGCTACTTCACGCGCGCCCTCGAGGGGGAGCCGCAGCACTTCGAGTGGATGCACTGCGATGCCTCCGGCCGCACCTTCATGTGCGAGGTACGGCTGCTCAGCCTGCCCTCGGCGACGCGCCGCCTGGTCCGCGGCAGCATCGTCGATGTGACCGAGCGCAAGCGCGCGGAGCGGCTGCGGGAGTGCGAGCGCGAGGTGCTGCGGCAGCTCGCCTCGGGCGCCCCGCTTGCGGATGTGCTGCAGTCGATCACTCGCCTCATCGAGTCGGTGGGCGTCGGCAGCGCCTGCTCGGTGAGCCTGCTCGGGCCCGACGGGGCGACGTTCTCGACGGTGATCGCTCCGAGCCTCGAGCCTTCCCTGCGGACCGGGCTCGGACGCGCGATCATCGGCATCCGCAACGGCTCGTGCGCCGCGGCGATCTACCTCGGCCGGCAGGTCCTCGTCGCCGATGTCGGCAAGGACCCTCTGTGGACTCATCTGCGCGAGACGGCGCTCGCCGCGGGGGTGCGCGCCGTCTGGTCGACGCCGATCGAGACCGCGGGGGGCAGGAATCTCGGCGTGCTCGGGGTCTTTCGCACGGAGGTGGGGCTGCCGAGCGTCGCCGAGAAGCGCATCATCGCGCACGCGGTGCAGCTCGCCGGGATCGCCCTCGAGCGCTGCCAGGCCGAGGAGGCGCGCAGGCAGGCCGAGCAGGAGGTCTTCGCCGAGAAGGAGCGGGCGCAGGTGACGCTGCAGTCGATCGGCGATGCGGTGATCAGCACGTGCGCCGAGGGGCTGATCGAGTATTTGAATCCCGTCGCCGAGCGGCTCACCGGCTGGACGGCGGAGGAAGCGCGCGGCCGCCCGCTCTCCGAGGTCGTGCATCTCATCGATGAGGGCACGCGCGTCTCCGTCGCCGATCCGGTGCGCAGCCTGCTCACCCGCTCGGGCGGCCCGCGGCCCGAGCATCCGGTGCTCGTCACGCGCTCCGGGCGGGAGATCGCCGTCCAGGAATCCGCCGCACCCATCTCGGATGCCGGCGGCCGATCGGTCGGGGCGGTGTTCGTGTTTCGCGACGTGACGCAGGAGCGGCACCTGAAGCGCGCGCTCTCCTACCAGGCGAGCCACGACGCGCTCACCGGCCTCATCAACCGGCGCGAGTTCGACCACCGGCTGCAGAAGGCCGTGGCGCGCGCTCAGGCGGGCGAGAGCGAGGGCGCGCTCCTTTACATCGATCTCGATCAGTTCAAGCTCGTGAACGACACCTGCGGGCACCAGGCGGGCGATCGGCTGATGCGCAGCATCACCGGGCTCCTGCGCGCGCGCGTCAGGGCGAACGATACGATCGCGCGCCTCGGGGGCGATGAGTTCGGGATCCTGGTGAGCGAGTGCACGCTCGATCAGGCGGTGCACATCGCCGAGGCCGTGCGCCAGACGATCCGCGGGTACCGCTTCGAGTGGGCCGCGACGACGCTGTCGGTCGGCGCGAGCATCGGCGTCGTCGAGATCAAGCGCGAGACGGCGAGCGCGGCGAATCTCATGAGCGCCGCGGACATCGCCTGCTATGCCGCCAAGGAGGAGGGGCGCAACCGCGTGCACGTGTACGCGAGCGGTGGGGTCTCGAGCCGCGAGCGCGAGATGCGCTGGGCGGCGCGCATCACCGGGGCGATCGAGGACGGGCGGCTCGAGCTTTACTTCCAGCCCATCGTGCCGGCCGCCGACGGTCCGCACCCCTTCCACGAGCTCATGGTTCGCCTGCGCGATGAGGACGGACACCTCATCATGCCGGGCGAGTTCATCCCGGCGGCGGAGCGCTACAACGTCATGCCCGCGATCGACCGGTGGGTCGTGCAGCAGGCGACCGGGATCCTACGCGAGCGGCTCGCCGCGGCGGGCGAGGCCCCGCTCCTCGCCGTGAACCTCTCGGGTAACTCCCTCAACGATCAGTCGTTCCTCGACTTTGTGCTGCAGCAGGCGGGGGACGCGGGCGTCGCGCGGAGCCTGTGCTTCGAGATCACCGAGACGGCGGCCGTCACGAGCCTCTCGGATGCGATGTACTTCATGCAGGAGCTGCGGGGCCGCGGCTGCCGCTTTGCCCTCGATGACTTCGGCAGCGGCCTCTCCTCGTTCATGTACCTGAAGACCCTCCCGGTGGACTTCCTGAAGATCGACGGGCAGTTCGTTGCCCACGTCACCTCGAGCCCGATCGACCGCAGCATGGTCGAGGCGGTCTGCAACATCGGGCGCACGCTCGGGATCCGCACGGTCGCCGAGTGTGTCGAGTCGCAGGAGGTGCTCGAGGAGCTGCGGCGCATCGGCGTCGATTTCCTCCAGGGCTACTACCTCGGAGGTCCGCAGCCGATCGCGGCGCTCCCGGGGCAGGTCAGCCCGCCTCGTTAGCGCAGACGAACAGGTGGGCGGGCAGGACGTTGAGCGGCTGGAAGCCCCGATCGACCACCTCGAACGTGCGCTGCAGATCGGGCAGCACTCTGCGCGAGAACTGGTAGACGAGGAAGGCCCCGCCCGGCTCGAGCGCGGCGCGGGTCTTGCGCACGATGTCCGTGCGCAGCTCCTCGGGCATCGTGCTGAAGGGGATGCCGGAGATGATGTAGCTCGCCGCGGCGAGGCCGAGGCGCTCGAGAATGCCGTTCACCTCCGCCGCCGAGCCTTGCACGAGGTGCAGGCGCGGATCGGGCAGCGCGCTCGCGAGGAAGCGCACGAAGTCCCGGTTGGTCTCGATGGCGATGAGGTGCCCGTCGGGGCGCATGTGCTTCAGGATCTCCCCGGTGATGCTGCCGACTCCGGGGCCGTACTCGACGATCACGCGCGC
>JASHTK010000341.1 GCA_030040575.1 Gammaproteobacteria bacterium | reverse complement strand
GCGCCTCCGAGCGCAGCAGCTGCAGGTTCTCCTGCGTCGCGCGCTGGAACTCCGCCTGACGGTAGTCCGAGTAGACCTGCGCGCGGGCGGCGGAGAAGTCGGCGATCGAGGGCTCGCGGCGCTGGTCCATCACGAGGACGTGGACGCCGTCGGTATCGATGATCGGATCGGAGACCTCACCGTCGCCCAAGGTCTCGGCGATGGGGTAGAGCTTCGGGCCGAGATGGATCCGCGCCGCAAAGTCGAGCTGCTCGGTGTTGTCCATGCGGCCGGAGTCCACGAACCCGAAATGCTCCTTCACGTAGTCGATCGAGGCCCCCGAGCGCAGCTGGTACACGGCCTCCGCCGCATCCTCCTCGGCTTGCGGAAGGCTCTGATCGGCGTCCTCGTAGGCTCCGAAGTGCAGGAGGAGGTCGTGCACCGTCATCATTCCGCCGGTCGTGTACTTCGCGCGGTGCGCGTCGTAGAACGCGTGCAGCTGCGCGTCGGTCGGGGCGATCGCAAGCAGGGGCGCGACGACCTGCGCGTTGACCGCGGCCGCGATCGTGTCGCGCACCTCGGTCGTCGTCTCCGGCAGATCGAGCACCAGGCCGCGCTGCACGAGCAGCTCCTCGTCGATCATCTCCCCGAGCACGCGGCGCCGCTCGGCCGGCGAGGTGTCGGAGAACGCTGCGCCGGTCTCCGATTCGGCCTGCGCGATGAAATCGCTCGTGAGGATGCCCTTCTGGTTGACGAGCGCGACGTATCCCGGCGGCACAGCGGTGAGCGGCTGCGGCGCGGGCCGGAAGAGCCCGAGGCTGGCGATCGCGAGGCCCACCGCGATCCCGCCGGCGGGCAGCGCGAGGCCGCGCGGCCGGCGGGAGGCGAGCGCCCCGAGGAGCGCTTTGAGCGGGCTCGTGCGTCTGGCGAGAGTGAGCGGGGTCATCGAGGCGCTCCGGTGAGGTCAGCCCGCGCCGCCGGCGGCGGGCGGCGCTGCGCCCGGGGCGTGCGAGACCGTGTAGAGGTAGACGGCGAGCGCGCGGATCTGCTCGAGGCTCAACGTGCCGAGCCACGCCGGCATGATCCGGTGCCGTCCGAAGTACAGGCTATCGTAGAGCGACTGCGGATCCCCGCCGCTGTCCCACACGTTCACCGTGAGATCGGGCGCGCCGTAGTCGGAATCCCCGCGCGCATCGCTGCCGTGGCAGTCGGTGCAATCGGCCTGGGTGCCGTAGTAGAGCGCGCGGCCCTGCTCGGCCGCCTCCGGCTCGTACGGCCGGTGGCTGAGCTCGAGCAGGTACTGCACGACATCGCGAATCTGCGCATCGGTGAGCACGCCGCGCAGTCCGAAGGCGGGCATGTCGGTGACGTTGCGCGCCTTGCTCTCGCCTGAGCGGATGCCGTAGAGGATCGTGCGCTCGATATCGAAGACGCGCCCGGTGCCGTAGAGCCAGACTCGGTCGGTGAGGTCCGGGGCGCCGACGGCCGTGTTGCCGCGCAGGTCCGCGCCATGGCATGCGGCGCAGTCGCGCTGAAAGAGCGGCCGAGCCTCGGCGACCGCGAAGCGCACGAGCACCGGGTCGGCAGCCGCCTCATCGGGCCAGGCAGCGAGCAGCCGCCGCTCGAGGCGCTCCCGGTGCACGCGCAGGTCGCCTGCCGCGATGGCGCCGCCCGCAAGCGCGATCGCGGCGACGGCGAGCAGCCACCTCGAGCGCGTGCGGCGCGTGCTCATTGAATGCACGATGCGCCGATCGAGCACGCGGCGCCGGCTCTGCGGCGAGCGCTGCCGCGACCCGCGCGATCAGCTCCGGGCGGTGCTCTGCACGGCCGCGGCCTTTGCGCTACTATGAGGGCGGTGTCCACTGTGTCGAGCTCACATCAGCGCCGCGCGCTCAATGTCAACGTCCGCACAACCTTGAGCCTCCTTCGGACCGCGTCCGCCGGTGAGGCGGAGCTGCGCGGCCCGAGCGAGCCGCATCGAGCCCCATTCAGATGAACGAGCCCGCCGATTCCGATCCGTCGCAGGAGCTGGTCTTTCCCCGCTCGCATCGATTGATCCGCCACCTCGCGCTCCTCTACGGCCTCGGGACCTTGGTGGTCGGCGCGTTCCTCGGCCTCGCCGCGCTGCCCGAGGACGTCCTGCCGCGGCTCGGGGCGATGGCGCGCGAGGCGGTCGCGGGCGGGCTCGGGGCCATGGCGCTCGGCGCGCTGCTCCTTGCCTCGACCGCGCTCCTCGGCACGCTTGCCCTGACGGCGGCTCGCTTCCGATATTCTACGGCAGCGCAGGAGGGCGCAGGCGCGGCCGCGTGGCGCAGCCTCGGGCGCGCCGCGGATCCGGGCTTTGCCGGGCGCGTGGGCCAGGCCCTCATCGTGCCGGCCGGGACTCTCTGCATCTGGATCGCCACCCGGATCATGTGGCCGTCGGCCTCCGGCGTGGAGCGCGGGGGGGCCGACATTGCGGCGGCGTTCGTGCTCGGGCTCGCCTTCGTCTCGCTGGTGTGCGAGCGGGTCGTGAACGGCTTTCCCTCGCCGCAGCTGCCCGAGGCCCCGACGCTGCGGCGGCTGCTGCTGCTCGCGACGCTGATCCTCGCGGCGGCGGCATGCCTCGAGCTCGGTCGCGGCGCGGGCTTCGGCTGGCTGCACTGGCCGGCGATCATCATCGTCTGCATCCCGGGCGCCGTGGCGGCGGAGCTCGCCGTCCGGGCGCTCGCGCGACTGTTCCTGCCCGCTCGCTCCGCCGAGGACGCTCGAGCCGTCACCGACAGCCTGCTCGCGGCGCTCGTCACGGGCGGCCCGCGCGCGCCGGGTGTGGTGCTGCGGACCCAGTTCGGCCTCGATTTTGCCCGCAGCTGGGCCCTCGCGTTTCTGAGCGCGGCGCTGCTCCCCGCGCTCGCGGGCACGGCGCTGCTCTGCTGGGTCTTGAGCGGGCTGAAGCTCATCGACATGGAGCACCGCGGCGTCTACGAGCGATTCGGCGCCCCGGTCGCCGTGCTCGGTCCGGGCCTGCACCTGCTGCTGCCCTGGCCGCTCGGCCGGCTGCGCTCGGTCGAGTACGGCGCGATCCACTCGGTGCCGATCGGTGTTGACCCGTCCACGCCCGAGGCGGCGGCGGATGCGATCGGCGCGGAGGTCGCGCCGCCCGCGAGCCTCAACCGCTTGTGGGAGACCGCGCACGCGGATCAGGCCCACTACCTCGTGCCGAGCCCGAGCACGGCCGCGCAGAGCTTCCAGAGTGTGAGCACCGAGATCTACGTATTGTATCGTGTGGGCCTCACCGACACCGCCGCGCTGCACTCGCTCTATACGCTCGCCGATCCCGAATCCCTCATCCGGGAAGCCGCAAGCCGCCTGGTGCTGCGTTATTTCAACTCGCGGACGCTCGATGAGGTGATCGGCGCGCGGCGCGACAACGTCTCGGGCATGCTGCAGTCGCAGCTCGCCGCGGACCCGGACATCCGCGGCGCGGGAATCGACGTCGTCTCGGTGCTCATCGAGGAGATCCACCCGCCCGAGGGGGCCGCGGATGCCTACCATGCGGTGCAGGCGGCGGAGATCGACGCGAACGCGAGCATCTCAAACGAGCTGGCGCGCGCGAAGCGCGCGGCCGGCGTCGCTCAGGAGGAGGCGCACGAGCTCGATGCGGTGGCCGGTGCGCGCGCGGCCGAGCGGATTCACGCCGCCGACGCCGATGCGTACCGCTTCGCGGCGGACCGCCGTGCGTACGGGGAGGGCGGGCAATCGTTCCTGCTCGAGCGCACCTTCGGCACGCTCGTGGACGCGCTCTCCCGCGCGCACATCACGCTGGTCGATTATCGGCTGAGCCCCGATCAGCGCCCGATCCTCGACCTGCGCTCGCTCATCGCGGCGCCGGCGGCGGGCGAGGGGGCGGGCGGCGCAACGAGCGGAGCGGCCGCGGGCGGCTCAGCTGCCGGCGGGGCAGCCTCCGGCACCTCGGGCGAAGAGGACACGGGCGGGGAGGGCGCGGGTGGGGAGCTTCCGCCACTCACGCCCGGAATCGTGCCCTCCGACTGAGCTCACCCCAGCCGCTTCGAGCCCCGCGCCCATGTTCATCAATCCTTCCACCGACGGCTCCTCGTCCGGCGAGGCTCGCGGCCGCCGCTTCGGGCCGCAGCTGCGCATCGGCGTCGCCGGGCTGATCCTGCTCGCCGCGGTCGCGGCGGCCTGCATCGTCATGGTGCCGGCGGGCGAGGCGAGCGTCATCCTGCGCTTCGGCAATCCGGTCCGCGTCGTGACGCAGCCCGGGCTCGCCTGGAAGCTGCCGGCGCCGATCGAAAGCAGCATTCCGATCGATCTGCGTCTGCGCACGACCTCCACGGGGCTGCAGGATGTGGGAACGCGCGACGGCCTGCGCGTGCTCGTGCAAGCTTATGTCGCCTGGCAGGTGCCGGACGAGCCGCAGCGGGTGCGGCAGTTCCTGCGCTCCGTGCGCAATCAGCCGGATGAGGCGGCGCGCCAGCTGCGCAGCTTCGTCAACGCGGCGCTGCACATCACCTCGAGCAACTTCGAGCTGAGCGATCTGGTCAATCTCGATCCGAGCAAGGTGCGGCTCGATGCCTTCGAGCAGCAGCTGCGCGAGCAGATCGCCCCGCGGATGCTGCAGGTCTACGGCATCGACATCCGCCAGGTCGGCATCGAGCGCATGACGTTGCCGGATGAGACGCTCGCGGCCACGGTCGCGAGAATGCGTGCCGAGCGGGAGACGGTCGCCGCGCAGCGCACGGCGGACGGCTTGCGCCAGGCCGCGGCGATCCGCGCGGATGCCGACCGGGATGCCCGCGAGGTCGTCGCGCAGGCTCAGGAGCAAGCCGCGCGCGTCGAGGCCGATGCGGAGCAGGCCGCCGCGCGAATCTACGCGAAGGCCTATCAGAGCGACCCCGGACTGTACACGACGCTGCGCTCGCTCGATGCCCTGGGCAAGATGGTCGGCCGCAACGCGAGCGTGGTGCTGCGCACCGACGCCGCCCCGTTCAGGGTGCTGGTCGATGGGCCGGCCGGCCTCGCCGCCGCGCCCGCGGCGGCCGCCGCGAGCGGCAAGTCGGGCGCGAAGCCGCACCGCTCGCCCGGCACGCTCGCATCGGAGGGAGGCGCCGCCCCCGGCGAGAAGTGACGCCCGTGAACGAAGCGCTCGAATCCCCTGCCTCGCCCGAGGCGGCCGAGCCGGCCGAGCCGGTCGGGCCGCCCCCGCCCCCGCCGCCCGGGCCGATCGCCCAGTCGGTCGCGATCGGGTTCCGCGCGGTCTACGTCGCAGGAGCGCTGCTGCTCCTTTACTGGCTCGCGAGCAACGTGCTCGAGATCGCCTCGGACAGCCAGGCAGTCGTGCTGCGCTTCGGGCGCATCGTGCGCGCCCAGCAGTCCGGTTTGCTGCTCGCCTGGCCGCGGCCGGTCGAGACCGTCGAGCTGCTCCCGGGCCCGGAGCGGCAGCTGAGTCAGGACGTGTCGAC
>JASHTK010000340.1 GCA_030040575.1 Gammaproteobacteria bacterium | reverse complement strand
AGAACCTCCCAATGCAAGGTCATGGTTCGGCCGAACGCGCGCTGAGCGATGCCATTCGGCTCAGATGATGGGATCGGTCTGGGCACTCGGGCTCATGACGGGAACCGTCCTCGATGGGATGGTCGATGTCGCGTTGGTTCGCACGGACGGCGAGGAGATCCACGAGCTCGGACCGTGGGGACTCGTTCCGTATCCGGCGCAGCTGCGATCGCTCCTCGCCGAGGCGCAATCCGCCGCGCTCGAGTGGCAGTTTGAGGGACCCGAGCCCGAGATCTTCCGCCGCGCCGAACGAGCGCTCACGAGCGCGCAGGCCGAGGCGGCGAGGGCTTTCCTGTCGCAGTCGGGCGTCTCTGCGAAGGACGTGTCCGTCGTCGGCTTTCACGGCCAGACGGTCTTGCATCGCGCACCGCAACCCGGCCGGCTCGGCGATACCCGGCAACTCGGCGATGGCGAATGGCTGGCCCGAGAGCTCGGGATCGACGTGGCGTATGACTTTCGAACGGCCGACGTGCGGGCCGGTGGCCAGGGCGCGCCCCTGTCGGCCCGTTACCACGTCGCGCTGCTCGAATCGATTGCCGCCGCCCCGAACTCCGCGGTGCTCAATCTCGGCGGCGTCGGGAACTTGACCTGGTGGGCCGGGCGCGAGGAGTTCCTCGCCTTTGACACCGGGCCCGCCAACGCACCGCTCAACGACTGGGTGCGCCGCCACGGGCTCGGCGAGATGGACCGTGGCGGCTCCCTTGCGCAGGCGGGAACGGTCGACGAAGCGCGAGTGGCCCTGCTGCTCGGTCACCCCTACTTCGCCGCCCCGTACCCCAAATCGCTCGACCGCAACGACTTCCCCGCGCTCCTCGCGAACGGACTCGCCCCGGCGGACGGCGCCGCCACGCTCGCGGCCTTCGTGGGCGCGACGGTCGGCAAAGCGCTCGATCTGCTGCCCGAGCGGCCGGCCACGCTGGTGGTCTGCGGTGGCGGACGCAAGAATCCCGTCCTCATGGATGCGATTGGCTCGCGCGCGGCGGTGAATGTCGTTGCGGCCGAGACGGTCGGCTGGCGTGGCGATGCGATCGAGGCGGAGTGCTTTGCCTACCTGGCCGTGCGCGTCGCGAGAGCGCTGCCCATCACCTTTCCGCGCACGACCGGTGCTCCGCGGCCGATGATCGGCGGCCGTATGGCAGTGTCCTCGTCGGCAGTGCGCTAGGGACGCAAGCTCTTCGGCAAAGCGGCGGCCTCGGCGTCAGTCAGGCGCGTGAGTCGCCGGACGATCACCGGCTCATTGGTGCCGATCCGGTCGATCACCACGAGCCTGAAGTCGATGGCGCTGCAAATGGTATTGCTCGCGTCACGGTCGATGAGCACCGCCCAGCGCGATTGAAGAAGCGGATAAGCCGTATCGAGATCGAGCCGATAGATCTGACGAGACGCCGAGATGTAGATGCTGCGTGAATCGGGCGACGTCTTCCAGGTTCCATACCAGTCCTGGCGGAAAAAGCAGGAGGCGCCGCCCTCCTCCGCCCCGCCACCGCCCGCCGAGACCGAGCCCTCGGCCCACGCGGGGGATGACTGAGCGAGCGCGAGGAACAAGGCGAGCGCTGGCGCCGTGACGGGTGCGACCGCGGACACAAGCCTGCGCAGCGACGCGATGATCACACCCGTGTCGGCGGCAGCGCCGTTCGAGCGCCTGGGACCGGTCCTGCTCATGGCCACCCAGTTTACTGCATCCCGCCTCCCGGGGACATTTCAAGCGCCGGACGAGCGCCAAGCGAGCGCCAGTCAAGCGCCACCTAAAGCGATACATCGGCAGCGACGACTAGCGCGTGATGACGCTCGGGCGCCGAGGCCGCACGCGCATGGGCTCGTTGCGCGGCGTCAGGCGCACGATGCGCCAATCGGGAACGGACGCGAGCTTCAGAAAGCCCGAGAGATCCGGCAGACGCTCGATCTGCGAGGCCATCACGGCCGGCTCGATCCGCAGCTGCTGACTGCTCGTCGTGGAGGCCATCCCCTCGAGGGGCCTGCGCGTCTTGGAGAGCAGACTGTGCACGACCTCTCGCTGACCGATGAGCCTCGAGGCGAACTCGGCGGTTCCCCCCTGCTCGCTCGCCGAGCAGCGCAGGATGAGCGTGTTGCCGCAATTCTCGATGAGGGTCTCGGCGGTGCCCCGGCCATACGTCGCCGAGACCTGTGCGATCGACTGAAATCCGAGAACGCATCGGCCGCCGAACTTGCGCAGGCGTGAGAGGGCATCCTTCAGCCCGTCGATCCCGCCGAGCGCATCGAGCTCGTCGATGACGAACCAGAGATGCTGATCTGCCTCGTCCTGGTCCATTGCCTCGAAGATCCCGATGCGCATCCAGGCCGAGATCATCGAGCCGAGCGCCGCGATCTCTCCAGCCCGGTAGGGCAGGAAGAGCACTGCACCCGCGCGACCGTCACGCCCGGCCGCTCCCTCCCGTACCCACTGTCGCACGGAGAAGGCAGGAGCTTGCTGGCGCTTGGTGTACTGCAGCGCTCGCACGGCCGAGCTCGCGACCGATCGCAGCGATCCGAACATCTTCTCATTGCCCGGCTCGAGGAACGGGCCGGCGGGCGTGCCTGCGAGCATTTCCTTGAGCTCCTCGACCCGGGCCGTGGTGAGCAGCTCGTAGAGCGTCTCATCGCTGCGGGTCCCCGCTGCGATCAGCTGCTGGGTGACGCCGGCGAAGAACGTGCGCGCATACTCGCTCCAGATTCGATCCGCCTCGCCGCTGTCGGGGATCAGAGAGCGGGCGAGCTGCTCCACGTCGTAGTCGTTGGTGATCTCACCAAAGAGGTCCCACTTGCGCGCATCGTCGTCGAAGGGGTTGAGAATGACATCACCGCGCGCCGCATCATGGAAGCGGGCAAGATATCCGCCATCCGGGTCGGCAACGATGGCACGGTCTCCTCGAGCGAGGGCTGCCCGCAGGAGCTCGCGAATCGCCGTGCTCTTGCCCGTGCCGGTCGTCCCGATGATCTTGAAGTGTTTGGTCTCATCATCCGGGGCGACGGGGACGCCGGCGACGGTGATGGAGCCCGAGGAGCGGCTGCCGGAGATCGGCGGCAGGTCCGATACGACGGCACCGCGCCGATGCGAAGGACCTTGCGGAATGCGAACGGCCGCAATCCTCCCGGCCGCATAACCGATCGCTCCCGTCAGCGCAACGCCTGACGCCAGCTGCAGGATGCTCGCGGCATCGGTGCCGAGGCCGCGCCACACGGGGCTCACGAGCGCGAGAGCCAAGCCGGCGAGCAGCGTCAACGGGGCGGCCCACACCGGTGACAGAAGGAGCTGGGCCCGGGAGGCCCGCGCGCGCACGAGGCCGAGCAGCATTGCGAGCAGCAGAACTCCGTAGGCAAGCCCGAGGCCGCGGGCACCGTGAGCGGAAGCTTGGAGCGAGCCGATCGCCATCGCGCGTCGCCATCCGATGTGACGCCACGAGGCCGCGGATTCTTGCGCGGCGGGCGCCGAAGCTCAAGGGCCGCGTCGCCGCCCTACCAAGGCTCCGTCGCCCCGTCGTAGCGGAGGAAGCGCCCGCTGTCGAGGATCGTCACCTTGCCGATGGTCTCGATCATGTGCCGCACAGTGAAGGACGTCGTCAGCATCCCCGGATAGCCCTTCAGATACTCCTGGTGCTCCGTGAGGGTCGGACCCGGGTTCAGCATCACGACCGTGACGCCGTCCCGCCGGGTGGAGGCCGCCACGATCTGCATCTCGCGGTTGAGTGCGGCCTTGCTCATCCGGTAGAAGATCGCCCCGGGACGCGGCGATCGCTCTCCGGTCAACGTGCCGTTGCTCGAGCTGATCGCGACGATCTTCCTCTGTGCGCTCGCCTTGACGTTGGCGTAGAAGGCCTCGGAGACGATGAGCGGCCCCTTGATGTTCACGGCCATGATCGTATCGAGCAGCGGGTAATCGAGCTTGCCGAAAGACTCGACGCTCCAATCGCCGGGACAGCCCTCGTCGTCGCGGCGGCAGCGACTGCGGTCGTTGTAGACCCCGGCATTGTTGATGAGCACGTCGATCGGGACGCTCGAGAGCTTCTGGGCGAGCGCACGGGCCTGATCGAGGCTCGTCACGTCGAGCCGCTCGATGCGAACGTTCCGGTACCGCGAGGCGAGGTCCGTCAAGGATTTCGGAGGCTCGGCGCGACGGTCCGTCGCGATCACCGTCCAGCCTCGAGCAGCATACTGCTTGGCAAACTCGAGGCCGATGCCGGAGTTGGCGCCGGTGATGAGCACGGTGGACGCCCGCGCAGATGGCGGGTGGGCACCGGCGAGGAGAAAGGCGAGCAGTGCGGTCGCGAGCGATGCAGCGCGACTCCCGCGGGACGGAGCTGTCATGGCGCCCGAGGCTATCACGCGCGCGCTGCGGCGGCAGCTTCTGCGATATGATGGCAGCGATCGACCGTGCGCACCGGACAACTCAGCAGGATGTAGATGATCAGCATACTCGGGATCTCCGGCAGCCTGCGCGCGAAGTCCTTCAACACCGCGCTCCTGCGCGCGGCGCAGGCGCTCTGTCCGCCCGACGTGACGCTCGAGGTCGCCACTCCCCACGGCGTCCCACTCTACGACGCTGACCTGGAACAGCGCGGGGGCGTACCGCCCGTGGTGGCCGAGCTGAAGGCGCGCGTCGGAGCCTGCGGCGGGCTGCTGCTCGCCACCCCCGAATACAACAACGGCATCCCAGGCGTGTTCAAGAACCTGATCGACTGGCTCTCGCGACCCCCTGCCGACGTCCCGCGCCTGTTCGCCGGTCGGCCCGTCGCCGTGATCGGCGCATCGCCCGGTAATTTCGGGACGATCCTCGCGCAGACTGGTTGGCTTCCGGTGCTGCGCACGCTCGGCACGCGGTACTGGACAGGCGGCCGGCTGCTCATTCCCCACGCCTCGCAGGTCTTCGGCGCGGAGGGTCAACTCCTCGATGAGGGCCTGCGCACGCGGCTCGCGGACTTCCTGGCGGGGTTTGCTCAGTTCGTCCGAGACTCATCCGCGTAGATTCGACGCCGAGGCCGGCGGGTCAGCCGGACTGACGACCCCGGAGGCACCCTTGCGCATCACGTGAGTGTAGAGCTGCGTCGTGCTCACGTCCTTGTGGCCGAGCAGCTCCTGCACCGTTCGGATGTCGTAACCTCGCTCGAGCAAATGGGTCGCGAAGCAGTGGCGCAGCGTGTGGCAGGAGGCGGGCCTCTCGATGCCGGCACGCCGTAGCGCCGTCTTCATGTGGCGCTGGACCGAATCCTCGTAAATGTGATGGCGGCGCCGCACGCCACTGCGCGGATCCACCGTCGGCTGCGCCGCGGGGAACACGTACTGCCAGCGCCACTCCTGCGCCGCTCCGGAATACTTCCGCGCGATGGCATCGGGGAGCTCCACGCCGCCGTAATTCTGCAGCAGGGCCACCCGGTGACGCTCGCGAACCGCCGACAGATGCGCCTGAAGGGGCCCGACCAGCATCCGCGGCAGCATGGTCACCCGATCTTCGCCGCCCTTTCCGTCGCGCACGAGAATTTGACCGTAATCGAAGTCGAGGTCCTGGACCCGCAATCGGAGGCACTCCATGAGCCGCAGCCCGCTGCCATAGAGCAGGTGGCCGATCAGCCAGTACACCCCCTCGAGCTGTGCGAGCACCGCGCGCGTCTCCTCGACCGTCAGCACCGCAGGCAATCGCCGCGGCTTCTTCGCGTGCACGAGGTGTCTCAACCACGGCAGATCCTGCTTGAGGACCTCCTTGTAGAGGAACAGCAATGCCGCAAGAGCCTGATTCTGGGTCGAGGCGGAGACCTTCTGTCGCACCGCAAGATCATTGAGGAACGCCTCCACCTGCGCGGCGCCCATCGAGCGGGGGTGCTGCTTCCCGTGGAAGAGGATGAAGCGCCGGATCCACGCGACGTACTGCTGCTCCGTGCGATAGCTGTAGTGCCTGAGGCGCAGACGGTCACGGACCTGATCGAGCAGACGAGGTTTGCTGTCAAGCGGCATGCGAGCGCCGAATCGGCCCGAATTCAAAGGCCACCTACCCGCTCATCACAACAAAGGAATCGCCGCCGCGCAGCAGGCTTATCTCGCGGAAACTCCGTGATTATCGCCCCTCCACTTCGCTTCACGGCCCTCGCACCACCCGCGACCGCGAGCCCGCCCGGCGTCGCCGCACTCGGCCGGGCCGACCGGAGGGTCCGGGCGCCGTCCCGCTGGCGGCAGAGCTCTCATTTGTGCCCCAAAGGCGGCGGGATTAGCATTCGTATTATTGCGGCATTGGCACCATGCGCTTGAACAAATACAACGGACAAGTCGACGTTCACCGCCTTATTCCGCGAAACTGCGGAAATCAATTGCCGCGGA
Organism: Gammaproteobacteria bacterium; assembly: GCA_030040575.1. GTDB lineage: Bacteria > Pseudomonadota > Gammaproteobacteria > Steroidobacterales > Steroidobacteraceae > JASHUC01. The sequence continues at coordinate 1,826 of JASHTK010000340.1, read as the reverse complement.
TTCGTCACCTAAATAAAAGTTAGATGTCACTGATCCCGCAAGCGCCTTGCCCTCGATGCACTGCCCCGCTGCCGATGCTCAGGGTTTGGTGGAAGGCGGACAAGGAATCGAGATTCCCAGTCCTCATGCGAAGCAAGACCGGCGTCATGTGCCCAACCTGCGGTGTCCGCTTGGTTATCGTCCAGTGGCGAGTTGCTGTGGCCGCACTGGTTATATTCTTGGCTGGTATTGCTATTATTTTTTTCGGACTGCTTCGGATTGATCAGGCGTTTCCTGAGCTAACCGAGAATCACCCAGCAGCGGTGGGGATCCCGTCCATGCTACTCATCGCGGTGCTTACACTTCCTACACTTCTCGTCTCCCTTCGCTTCGTGCATGTCCGACTTGCCGCGGATGATGAGGACGTCGATTATCCACTCTCGAGATAGAAACGTGACATCTAACTTTCGTTGGAGCGGACCGTGATCCTCGGTAGGGTGCGGCGCGAGTGCGGGAGGACTTGTGCACTCGCGCCGCTGACTGCGCCGTGTTGGGCGGCCGCTCAACTCTGTCGTTAGACAGCCATGTCATCACCAGTCGCGACAACTCTGATCGCCTGCGAAGCGATGCGACGGGTAGGCAATCGTGTCCTATTCCGGGACAAGGGCGGGCCGATCAGCTATGTGGGGCACGGGCACGTTTACAGGTTTTTTTTCGAGCTTTCCGTCAACGGGATAGTGCTCTATGTACCAGAGGATATCGGAGAATTGTCCGACATGGATCGTCAAATTGTTCTAAACGATCTCCGCGAATGGCTTGCTGAACTGGACCTTGTACCTGAGCCTCAGGACGCATTAGTCGAAGATGACGAACCGTCGCTGTGTCTCTGGAAGGACTGCGGACGGCCACGTCTTAAAGGTCGATATATCTGCCGCTATCACTTCGAGAACGGGGCCGGCCGCTTTCCCAGGTCCCTCAGTTACCATTGGGTGCAAGATGGCGGGGCTGTCTAACTTTCGTTGGAGCGGACCGTGAACGACCGTGCTAGGCGCCGCGAGCGCGGGGTACAGTATGCGCTCACGTCGCCTAGTGGACGCCCGTGGGCGGCCGCTCAGCTTCACCGTTAGGTATCGACAGTGACGCGCGTGCCAGTGTCGAGGGTGGTGTGGACGGCGCTGGGCAGCCTAATCGTCGCAGGCATCATAGCCACGGTCGTTGACCGGCTGTGGCAGGGCCATTTAGTGCGGCACAACATCGCGAGCGTTGACGAACACTTTCCCATCGGTATGCCGTTTGCGGACGCGCTTACTCGCGTGAAGCACGATTACTATCCACGCTATAGCGATTCGCCGGCCGAACGCTGCGCAAAGGATGCCGCGATCACTGAGCCGGGGTATTCTCCGCAAGGCGGTCCCTGCATCTTTGGCTTTCACGAAACTGGTTCGACTTGGTGGGGTTTTCAGTCAGGTATCGAGTTCCGCCTGCTCTTCGACTCAGGTGGGAAGCTCCGTGTCAGGCAAGCGTTTCCCGTATACACCTTCCTGTAATTTGCATGTCGATACCTAACTTGCGTTGGAGCGGACCGTGATCGACCGTGCCAGGCGCCGCGAGCGCGGTAGACAGTATGCGCTCGAGGCGCCTAGTCGAATCCGTTGGTCGGCCGCTCAACTCTGTCGTTAGATTGCCCCGGAGCAACAGCATGCGTCTGCGCCGTTATCTTGCTCTCGCCATCGCTCTGACGGTCGTGGCGCCGGTCTACTGTGCCGAACTTCGCATCACCGGGACCTTTACAAGCCTCCGCTACAGCAGCGAGAGCGGCGATCTGCTTGGCACGGAGATTTTGATTG
>JASHTK010000339.1 GCA_030040575.1 Gammaproteobacteria bacterium | reverse complement strand
CTCGTACGCGTACCCGATCGCCTGGCTGCCCGACGTGCACGCGCTGCAGGTCGGAATGATGCGCCCCTTCAGCCCGAAGAAGATGCTGACATTCGCGGCGGCCGTGTGCGGCATCATCCGCACGTACGAGTTCGCGTTGAGCCCGGGCGCGGCGCCCTCGAGCAGCATGATGGCGAAGTCCTGGATGTCCGGAATGCTGCCGATCGAGGAGCCGCAGGCGACCCCGGCCTCGCCGCTCCGCAGGAGCGGGTCGCCGAGCAGCTCCGCGTCCCGCAGTGCGCGCTCGGCCGCGGCGACGGCGAGCTGCGACACCCGGCCCATGCTGCGCAGGTGCTTGCGCGTCCAGTGCGCCGGCGGCTCGAACCGCTCGATCGGCGCCGCGAGCCTCGAGCTGAGCTCGGTGAAGCGCTCCCACTCGGGCATGTAGCGCACGGCGTTGACGCCGCGCCGCAGGCCGGCCTCGATCTGCGGCCAGTCGCACCCGAGCGCGCTCACCCCTCCCATGCCGGTCACGGCGACGCGGTGCATCACCTCGGGCCTCCGGCGGTCCGGCCGCGGCGGCGCATCAGCTGAGCCCTCCGTTCACGGCGATGACCTGGCGCGTGACGTACGAGGCTCCCGCGGAGAGGAGGAAGCTCACCACGGCCGCGACCTCCTCCGGCGTCCCCGAGCGCTGCAGGGGAATCAACCGGGTCAGCTCCTCGACCGGAGCCTCGCGCGTCATCTCGGTGTCGATCAGGCCCGGCGCGACGCAGTTCACCGTGATCTGCCGCTTCGCGAGCTCCACGGCGAGCGCCTTGGTCGCACCGATGACGCCCGCCTTCGCCGCACTGTAGTTCACCTGTCCGCGGTGGCCGAGCAGCCCGGAGACCGAGGCGAGCGTGACGATCCGTCCCGGCGCGCGCCGCCGGATCATCGGCAGGACGAGCGGCTGCAGCACGTTGTAGAACGCATCGAGATTACCCCGGACGACGCTGTCCCACGCCTCCCCGCTCATCGCCGGGAAGATCGCATCGCGCGTGAGCCCTGCGTTGCACACGACGCCGTAGTACGCGCCATGCGCCTCGACGTCCGAGGTCAGAAGTCCGGCGCACTGCGCCCGGTCCGTCACGTCGAACCGCAGCACGCGCGCGGCGCGACCGAGGGTGCGCACCTCCTCGGCGACGGTCTCGGCCTCGACGATGCGGTCCCGGCAATGCACCACGAGATCGTAGCCCTCGCGCGCGAGGCGCACGGCGATCGCGCGGCCGATGCCGCGGCTCGATCCGGTCACGAGCACCCATTCGCTCACGGCCGCGGCGCTCGATTCGCGGCCACGCAGAGCTCGGCGAGCGCATCGAGCCTGCGGCGCGGCGCGGCGACGAACGGATTGCGCTCGTCCCAGGCATACCCGGCGAGCACCGAGCAGATCATGCGGCGGATCCGCGACGCGTGGTTGCCGCTGAAGAAGATGTCCTGCAGGCGCCCGTCGTACCAGGCGGACACGAACTCGCGGAAGCAATCGATGCCGACACGCAGCGGCCGCTCGAAGTCGCGGTCCCAATCGACCTCGCGGCCTGCGAGCTGGCGGTCGAGCGCGTCCACGGCCATGCTCGCGGACCGCATGGCAATCGTGACCCCGGAGGAGAACACCGGGTCCAAGAACTCCGCGGCGTTGCCGAGCAGCGCAAAGGCGGGGCCGTGCATCGCCGCCACCCCGGCCGCGTATCCCCCGACCTCGCGCGCGGGGGTGTCCCAGTCCGCCTCGGCGAGCAGCCGCGCGAGGCTCGGCACCTCGCCCACCACTGTGCGCAGGCGCTCGTCCGAGGTCCCCGCGTAGCGCTTGAGGAACTCCTGCCGGGCGACGACGCCGAGCGAGGCACGCCCGCCCGAGAACGGGATGAGCCAGAACCACACGTCGCGGTGCTCGGGATGGACGGTGACGAGGATCTTGTTGCGATCGAAGGCGCCCGCGGGAATGCGGTCGGCGACGTGGGAGAAGATCGAGTGGCGGACGGGGAACTGCGAGGGGCGCTCGAGGCCGAGCTGGCGGGGCAGGATGCGTCCGAAGCCGCTCGCGTCGAGCAGGAAATCCGCATGGATCGTCCGGACCGATCCGTCCGCGGCGCGAGCGGTGACCTCGGCACCCGACGCCGTGCATTCGACGCCGACGATCTCGGTCTCGTAGCGGATCTCGGCGCCCTGGCTTGCCGCCCCGTCGGCGAGGAGCTTGTCGAACGCCGCGCGCTGCACCTCGTACGTGGAGACGCGGCCGGGCGTGAAGGCCTCGCTGAAGTCGAACTCGCCGTAGCGCTCACCCCAGGCAAAGGCGGCGCCGTTCTTGTACTGGAATCCTGCAGCATCGACCGCCTCGATGAGGCCCGCTTCCGCCACAAAGTCGAGGCAGTGCACGAGCAGGCTCTCCCCGATCGAGAAGCGCGGAAAGCGCTGCCGCTCGAGCACCAGCACGTCGCGCCGGCGGCGCGTGAGCAGAGCGGAGGCGATCGAGCCCGCCGGACCGGCGCCGATCACGACGACCTGCCGGCGCTCCCTCGTGGTCATGGCCGCACGTCCGGGCGCGGTGCGGCTCGGGCGGGCCGCCGGGCGGAGGAGGCTGCGCAGGCGTCGGCCTCCTCCCGGGTCCCCTCCCGCCAGAAGGGATAGAAGTTGAACCACTGCAGCGGCTCGAGGCCCACGTAGTGCGCGAGCCGGTCCGCGAAGCGCTGGGCTTCGCGCTTGAGGAGCGCATCCCGCTCCGAGCGCTGCCAGGCGATGCGCTCCGCGAAGGGCTCGAAGTAGACGTGGTTCTTGCCCGAGCGCCGCAGGCAAAAGAGCAGGTGCACCGGGCAGGCGAGCAGTGCGGCGAGCAGGTAGGGCCCGACCGGCAGCGGCGCGATCCCGCCGAGGAAGCGGACATCGACGGTGCGCCCGCCGTGAACCGGTACGCGATCCCCGGCGATGACGACCCACTCCCCGCGGTCGATCCGCTCCTTGAGGGCGAGCGCCGTCGCGGCGCTGAAGTCCGTCACCTGCAGCAGCTCGACCTCGGAGGCGCCGGCCATGGCGAGGACGCGCGTGAAGTACGCGGCGTGGCGCGTGTGCACGAGCACGTTGAGCCGCACCCGCCGGTTGAGGCTCGCGAGCGCGCGGCACACCTCCATGTTGCCGAGATGCGAGCCGATCACGAGGCGCCCGCGCCCGCTCGCCGCCGCCGCCCGGAGGGCCTCGTGGTCCTCGAAGGCGACGTGTGCGTAGTCGAGCCGTCCCGACCAGGCGTCGAGCTTGTCGAGGATCGCCTGCGCAAACGCGACGAAGTGCCGGTACGCGCAGCGCCGGCTCGGGGTGAGGCCGATGCCGGGCAGCTCGCGGGCGATGCGCCGCAAATAGTCGCGCGAGACCTCACGCGCGCGCCGGTCGAACACGAAGAAGTAAAGAGTCGCCCCGTGCACGATCGGCGCCGTGAGCGGGCGCGACAGCAGCTTCAGGCCGACGACCATCAGGCGCATGAGGACGAGCGCGCCGCGCTCGCGCGTGGTGGCCCAGCTCGACTGGACTGCCGCGCTTCCGGAGCTCACGTGAGCTTCCGGGAGACGAGCGCCGGCAGCCGCAGGAGCAGCCCCGAGAGCAGGCGCAGCTGCAGCGCGACCATCCGCGCGTTATCGCGCAGGAGCCGGAAGTGCGAGACCCCGTCGCGCGGGTAGACGACCCGCGTGCTGAGCCAGCGCAGGGGCACGTGGCGCCAGTACAGCCTCACCAGGATCTCGACGTCAAAGTCCATCCGCGCGCCGACGTGCTCTTGCCGCAGGAGCTCCATCACGGCCCGCAGCGGGTAGACGCGAAAGCCGCAGAGCGAGTCCGGAATGTCGAGCGAGAGGGTCTCGAGCCAGACGAGGGCGTGCGTGAGGTACCGGCCATACCGGCGCACCGCCGGCATCGACGCATCGAAGACCGGACGGCCGCAGATGAGCGCTTGCGGATGGGCGCGCGCCTCCTCGAGGAGGCGCGGGACGTCCTCGAGGGAGTGCTGTCCGTCGGCGTCCACTTGCAGCGCGTGCGTGAAGCCCTGGGCGGCGGCGGCCTCGAAGCCCGCGATGACGGCGCGGCCCTTGCCGCGATTCGCCGGGAGCCGCAGGAGCTGCGTCTCCTCGGTCCGGGCGGCGATCCGCTCGAGCTCGCGCGCGCACGGCGGGCTCGAGCCGTCGTCCACGAGGAAGCAGGGCAGCCTTGCGGCGCGGACGGCCTCGAGCACCCGCGCGACGGTCCGCTCGTGGTCGTAGACCGGGACGATCGAGCAGGGGAGGAAATCGACCGGCACCGCGAAGCCCCGCTCGAGTCAAGGCCGAACGAGGCGCTCGACCGCCTGCACGAGGTCGGAGACCGTGCGCACCGACCTGAAGTCCTCGGCGCTCACCTTGCGCCCCGTCGCGCGCTTCACCTGGTCGACGAGGTCTACGGTGTCGATGCTGTCGATCTCCAGGTCGTCGGCGAGCCGCGCCTCGGGCGTGATGCGGGAGGGATCGATCCGGAACAGCTCGACGAGCGAGGAGCGGATCATCCGGTACACCCACTCCGCGTCGTGCGGGGCATTTAACATACTGGATCGACCCCGCGGACCGCCGCGAGCTCCGCCGTGAACACCTGCACCAGGCGCGCGTTGAGCGCGCGAGCGGCGATCGGGGCCGGCGCGGCGCCCCTGAAGGGCTCGGGGTCGAGGTCCTCGCCCACGCGCAGCGAGAAGTGCGCCGGCCGCTCCGGGATGCGATACCACGGCTCGCTCTTCGCCAACGTCGCTGGACTGCACCGGATGTACACCGGCGTCACCACTGCAGCGGCCCGCACGGCGATCGCGGCCGCCCCCCTCCGAAACTGCAGCGGCCGCCCCGGCACGGTACGCGTGCCCTCCGGAAATGCTACGACACTCTGCCCTGCGAGCAGGGCTTGCGAGGCTCCCCCGATCATCCGATCCGTCGGGCGGTTGCCTACGTACCCGGCGGCGACCACGGCCCACCGGGTGAGGGGATTGTGCCATAACGCCTGCTTCGCGATGCAGCTCGCGCCCGGGACGAGCCCGAGTAGAAACACCGCATCGATGAGCGTCGGGTGGTTGGCGAGGATGAGCTGGCCCGGGCGGCCGAGGCGCTCCGCGCCGACGACCTCGAAGGTGAGCACGCCGGCCGAGCGCATGAAGCCTGCGAACCAGCGCATGGAGCGGCCGATCATGCGGCGCGCCCGCGAGCGGCGCGTCGCCGCGTCGCCCGGCACGAGCGCCGCGGCCGGAATCGCGAGC
>JASHTK010000338.1 GCA_030040575.1 Gammaproteobacteria bacterium | reverse complement strand
GCGCATAGCGCCTCGAGCCGGCGAGCGAGCCACCGTGCCGCGATCGCATCGATCAGATCTCCGCGATCTCGCCCGCGCTGTCGCCGACGTTCCCGACCGGCACGCCCGCCCGGTCGAGCAGGGTGAGCCACACGTTGGCGAGCGGGGTGTGCTCGGGGTAGACGAGGTGCTGGCCGCCTTTGATCTTGCCGCAGCCCCTACCCAAGATCGCGGTCGGCAGCGGGTACTGGTCGTGCGCGTTGCTGTTGCCCATGTTGCTCCCGTAGACGACGATCGCATGATCGAGGAGCGATCCGTCGCCGTCGGGCGTCGCGGCGAGCCGCCGCAAGAACGTCGCGAGCTTGCCCGAGTGGTAGGTCTGGATCTTCACGAGCTTCTCGATCTTCCCCGCATCGCCTTGATGGTGCGAGACCGGATGGAATGCATCCGGGACCCCGATGAACGGATAGGTCATGTTGCTCACCTCGGCGGCCATCATCATCGTCGCGATGTGCGTGAGGTTCGCCTGGAAGGCGAGCGCGATCAGATCAAAGATGAGTCCCTGCTGCTCCGGGAAGGAGTCCGGTATGCCGATCGGCGTCGGAGGGAGCTTCAGGCTCGAGAGATCCTGATGTTCCATCTTCTGCATCCGCCGCTCGATCTCGCGCACGCTCTCCATGTAATCGGCGAGCACGGCCCGGTCCGCGGGCCCGAGCCGGCTTTGCAGCGAGGCCGAGTCCGCGGAGACCATGTCGAGAATGCTGTCGTACTGCGCGGTGAGCGCCTGGCGCTCCGCGGGCGTGTCGCCCCGGCCGAAGAGCCTCTGGTACACCGTGCGCGGGTTGTACTCCATCGGCAGCGGCATGCTCGGCGTGCGAAAGGAGATGGTGCCCGAGTAGCTGCACCCGAAGTTCCGGTCGCACGAGCCGCCTCCGCCCAAGGCCTCCGTCTTCACCTCGAGCGAGGGAAGCGGGGTGTCCTGGCCGATGTGCGCCGCGGCCATCTGGTCGATCGTGACGCCGCCGTTCGGGGACTGGCCGTCGTGAGGATGCACGCACGAGAGCCAGGTGCCGGGCACGATGGCGTGCACGGCCGCGCTCTCGGCGGGCTTGTTGCCGAGGTGGCTCACGACGATGAGCTGGCTTTGGAACGCCTCGAGCGGCTTTAAGATCCTCGAGAGCTTGAACTGCCGGCCCACCCCCTCGGGCGTCCACTGATCGTTGCCCGGGAGCATGATCGCGCCGTGCGGAAAGTAGATGAAGGCGAGCTTCATCTTGGGGGCCGCGGCCGTCTTCGCGAGCGCCGTTCCGGCCGGCACCATCGCATCGAGCAGCGGCAGAGCGAGCGAGGCGCCGACGCCTCTTAACACCGTCCGCCGGGAAAGGTGCTTCTTCGTGATGAACATCGCTGCGCTCTCCTCGATCCTCGGTGCGCCCTCAGCGCAAGTTCGCCGCCTGAGTCGTGAGCAGGCTCGGCCCGCCCGCCCCTGCGCCGCCCGGCGCGTGTTGCTCCTCGAACTGCGGGCTCTCGACGATGCCGAGCACAATCGATGAGAACCGGTCGTCGTCGCGCTGCGCGCCCCGCACGATCGCCCGCACGGTCGGCATGTCGCGGTAGTCGAGCGTCCGCCCGAGCGCGAACGTCATGAGCTTCTTGGTGAGCGTCTGCACGAGGAGTGCGGAGTTCCGCGTGAGCGCCCGCCGCAGATCGACCGGACCGTCGAGCAGCGTGCCGTCCGCCATCTGACCCTGCGGATCGATCGGCAGGCCCGTATCGCGGTCCTTCACCTGCCAGCCGCCCATGGCATCGAAGTTCTCCATCGCGAGGCCCATCGGGTCCATGATCCCGTGGCACGCGTTGCAGGAGGGCTGCCGCCGGTGCATCTGCATGCGCTCGCGGATGGTGAGCTGCTTCTGGCCCGGCACGTTCTCGATCAGCGCCGGAATGGCGGGCGGTGGGGCGTGCGGCGGAGTGTCCGTGAGCACATCGAGGATCCACGCGCCGCGCAGCACCGGCGCCGTCCGGTTCGCGTAGGAGGTGCCCATCAGCATCGCGCCCTTGCCGAGCAGCCCGAACCGCGCCGGATCGGTGAGCGCCACGCGCCGGAACTGCGCTCCTTGCACGTTCGGGATGTGGTACTGCAGGGCGAGCCGCTCGTTCACGTAGGTCCAGTTCGCCGTCATCAGCTCGCGCACGTCCTCATCCCCGAGCAGAATGCTGTCGAGGAACAGCCGCATCTCGGTCCGGTACGCCGAGCGCAGGTCCTCATCGAAGCCCGGGTACTCGACCTCGTCGGGCTCGATCTTGTCCATGCCGTCCACCTCGAGCCACTGGAACGCAAACTCCGTCACCAGCGACTCGGCGCGCGGATCGGCGAGCATCCGGCGCACTTCCCGCTCGAGCACCGCCGGCTCGTGCAGCCGTCCGGCGGCCGCGACGTCGAGCAGCTCCTCATCCGGCCCCTCGCTCCAGAGGAAGAACGCGAGCCTCGAGGCGAGGCCGAGATCGCTCACCCGGTAGAGGCCCCCGGCCGCCTGCGGCTGTGGCGGGGCGAACTCCGTGCGGAAGAGGAATTTCGGGCTGCAGAGGATCGCGATGATCCCGTTCTCGATGCCCGCGTCGAAGCTCCCGCCGGCCCGGGCCTGCTCGAAAAAGCGCAGCGGCGCGGCGAGGTCCTCATCGCTCACCGGGCGGCGGAACGCCTCCCGTGCGAGCTGCGCGAGAATTCTCCGGGCACAGGGCCCCTCCTCGCTCGCATTCGCCGGAGTGCAGAGGAAGATTCTCCGCCGGCTCGGCGTCTCACTCAGCCCCGTCGGGTGGTACGGCCCGGTGATCTGCACGCCCCGGATGGCCGCCATGCGGTCGTTGCCGCCGCGCGGATTGAGGGGCTCGAGCCAGTCCACCGATTCGGCGAGCGTTCGCGCGACGATCGCGACGCCGACTCGATGGGGCCCGGCGGGCACGCGCACCCGGATGTGCTCAAAGCGGGACCTGAAGTCCTTGGCGGCCTCGTTCGGCTGCTGATCGGCCTCCTGCAAATCCCGTGCGCCGCCGATCGAGCGCTCGAACACTTTCTGGTCGTCGATGGTGAGCACGACGTCGTTCGCGAAATCGAGCCCGGTGTAGTAGCCGACGCCCGTGAACACACTCAAGTCGAAGTCGTATTCCCCGTCGGCCGGGAAGTAGTGCGTCACGACCATGCCGCCCCGCGTCCCGAGCGGCAGGCCCTCGATGTGGAAGGCCTGGTCTTCCTTGCCCGCCTCGTAGATCGCGATCGACTTGGCCGGGTGCGGGTCCCCGACGGCGAGGTCAGCCACCGTGCGCGCGGCGGAGATGTACTGATCGAGGAACGTCGGGGAGACCTTGAGCACGTCCGCGATGTCATCGAAGTCGTCGCTCTCGGTCTCCTTCGGCAGCAGCGTGCTCGGGTCCACCTCGACACCGAGCATCTCCTGCACCGAGCGCGCGTACTCGGACCGGTTCAGCCGGTGCAGCACGACGAAGCCCGGATCCGGCCGGTCCCGGGCGGCCGCATCGAGGTGATGGCCCATCCAGGCGATGAAGGCATCGATTGCGGCCTGGCTCGGCTGCTTGTGGCCGGGCGGGGGCATCAGATGCCCCTCGAGCTTCATGATCGCCGTCTCCCAGATCTCGGCGTCGGCCGGGATGTTCCGCGGCCGCATCGTCTCGAAGGCGACGTCGCCTGCCCAATCGGTGACGTTGTGGCAGGTCTCACAGTACTCGCCGAGCATCCCCCAGTAGGGCTTCGCCTCGCCGTCCGTCGCCGCTCCTGCCGGCGCCGCTCCCGCGGGCGCCGCTTGCATGGCGGAGCCGTGCGCGGCGGAGCCGCCGGTCGCCGACCAGGAGTCGGCTGCTGCGAGCGTCGTGGCCGCCGCCGCGAGGAGGATGAGGAGCTGGCGTGCCACTAGACGGCGCCTCGAAGTTCCCGGCAGTGCGCGTAGAGGCTCCGGTAGGCCCCGCGGATGAAGAGCTTCGGATCCCCCCAGGTCGCATCGTACTGGCGCGTCGGATCCGCCGCGATGATGTCGGGGATGCCCTGGCCTTTCAGCATCAGGTGCCAGATCTCGTTCTGCAGGTCCTCGAGCATCGCGTGCTCCGCGAGCAGATCCGCGCGACTCTGCACCGGTCCGACGCCGGGCACGATGCGGGTGCCCGCGTCGATCATCCCGGCAAGGCGCTGCGTGGCGGCGGAGAGGCCCCCGATCCACCCGTCGGTCGAGTAGTCGATGATGGGGTAGCTCCCGACCGACAGCACACATCCCGGGACGAGCACATTCTCGCGACGGAAGTACACGTAGAGGTCCCCGTCGGTGTGCGCCTGCTCGAGGTAGCCGTACTCGATCGGCTCGCCGGCGAAGGACATCTCGCCCGTCGCGTAGAACGTCTCGGTCGGCCACGCGCGCCGCGGCCGCGGCGCATAGGTGCGGTTCTGCCACTCCACCCAGATCGGCGTGCCGAGCCACAGCCGGGTGTTCTCGTGCGCGATGATCCGCGCGCCGGCCGCTCGCATGCGCTCGTTGCCGCCCGTGTGGTCCCAGTGCCAGTGCGTGTTGAACACCGTGTCGATGCGGTGCCCGCCGGGCAGCCTCGCGACCGCCTCGAGCAGGTCCGCGGAGCGCTCGGCGGATCCCGAGTCCACGAGCAGCACCCCGTCGGGCCCCGAGAGCACGACGACGTTGCCTCCCGCGCCCGAGATGACAGCGATCCGGTCCGTGAGGCGCGTGACGGTGAGCGGGGGCTCCTGCGCGGCCTGAGCAAAGGCCTTCCCGGGCAGGAGCTCGGACACGGCGAGGCCTGCGGCCCCGCCCGCGAGTGCCTGCAACACCTGCCTGCGTCCGAACGTCGCGCTCATCGCCTGCCGATTCCTCCTCGAGGGTCGCTCGACCTGAGCCGCCCCAGTAGGCACGGGTAACATATGAGCCCCGCAGGGTCAACGCAGTAGTCTCGGGTCGCCCACCCCGCACGATCAAGTGCATGGCGCGCACCACGGGGAAGGCAGCCGCGGACCGCGAGATTTTGAGCCGCGCCGGCGGGCTCGTCGCGCTCGGTGTCGCCCCCGGCGAGGCTCGGCTAACATGCCGCAGGACCGAAGCGGCGCCCGAGCCGGGTGCGGGGGATGATCGATGGGCCAAGCGCCGGGGTATGCGGGGATCGGGCGCGCCGAGTGGCGCACGATCGTGCTCTCGAGCCTCGGCGGGGCGCTCGAATTCTACGACTTCGTCATCTACAGCACCTTCGCCCAGTACATCGGGGACGCCTTCTTCGCGCCGGCGAGGAGCCCTCTCATCGGGTTGATGCTCTCCTACTCGGTCTTCGCCCTGGGTTATGTCCCGCGGCTGATCGGGGGCGTCATCTTTAGCCACTTCGGCGACAAGTACGGGCGGCGCCGAGTGTTCATCGTGTCCATTCTGATGATGTCAACAGCTACGCTCGCGCTTGGGCTGCTCCCCGGCTATGCCAAGTGGGGTGCCGGGGCGACGGCGGCCGTGGTCGCGCTGCGGCTGATCCAGGGGTTCTCCTTGGGCGGGGAGCTCCCGGGTGCCATCACCTACGTCGTCGAGACGGCGCCGCGGCGCGCAGGCTTCTCCGCGGGCTTCATCTTCTTCTGCGTGAACACCGGCGTCGCGCTCGCCTCGGCGGTCGGCTTCGCGGTGGTGAAGTTCCTCTCTCCTGCGGACGTCGCGGCCTGGGGCTGGCGCATCGGCTTTCTCATCGGCGGCCTGCTCGGGTTCGTGAGCTTCTGGCTGCGGCTCTCGCTCGCGGAGACCGAGGAATACAAGAAGCTGCGCCACACGGCCGCGAAGCAGCCGCTCCTCGAGCTGCTGCGAACGGCGCCCGCGCCGATGCTCTTCGCCATCGCGGCGATGGTCGCCACGGCCGCCTTCAACGGCCTCATCTTCGCGATGCCCACCTTCATGCAGCGGGTGATGCACCACAGCTATCTCGAGGGCATCGAGGCCCAGAACATCGGGCTCTTGGTGCTCTCCTTTGGGCTGCTCACTGCCGCCTGGGCGAGCGACCGCATTCCGAGGCGCTGGATTCTCGGGCTCGGCTCGCTCCTCCTCGCCCTCCTGTGCCTGCCCTTCTTCCAGGCGGCGGCGAGCCATACGGTGCGGCTCATCCCCCTGTTCATCGGCGCCGGCCTGGCCGCATCGCTCTGCAACGGACCGATGGCCGGCCTCGTCGCCGACCTGTTTCCGACGCGCATCCGCTTCAGCGGCGTCGCCGTCTCGTTCAACCTGGCATTTTCCTTATTCAGCGGGCCGGCTCCGCTCATCGCGACCCTGCTCGTGGCCGCGACGGGCTCCCCGACGGGCCCCGCCTACTTCATGCTCGGCTGTGCGCTCGTGACGCTCGTCGCGATGCTGTTCATCCGGCGCCACGAGGGGCGGATCCTCGGGGATGGGGCCCTCCCCGAGGGGGAGCCGGCGCCATCTTTTCCGGCCCACTGAAGATACTTTGGTGCCGGGACGACTGGGCATTTCGGACGCCCAGGGGCATAGTGGAGGCTGGATTGTTGATCGCTGGGAAAGGGAGGACTCTCGATGTCCGTTGCCGCCTACCGTGACCGGTCGACTCCGAGGGCACCCGCCGGCGTCGCCCTGCGCTACCCCTTCGGCCCCCGCCACGAGGAGATCCTGACCCCCGAGGCGCTCGAGTTCCTCGCCGCGCTGCACCGGCGCTTCGAGCCCCGCCGCTCGCACATCCTGCACGCGAGGGTGCACCGCCAGGGCCGTTACGACGCGGGCGAGCTGCCCGACTTCCTGCGGGAGACCGCCGAGATCCGCCGCGCCGAATGGCGGGTGGGCTCGATTCCGGGGGACCTGCTCGACCGGCGCGTCGAGATCACCGGGCCGGTCGACCGCAAGATGATCATCAACGCGCTCAATTCCGGCGCCAAGGTGTTCATGGCGGACTTCGAGGACGCGAACTCCCCCACCTGGCACAACAACCTCGACGGACAGCTGAACCTCCGCGACCGCTGGCACGGCACGCTCGACTACGAGGACCCCTCGAGCGGCAAGCGCTACCGGCTCGGGGCAAGTCCGGCCGTGCTCATGGTCCGTCCGCGCGGGTGGCACCTTCCCGAGCCCGGCATCACGGTCGATGGCGCACCGCTCTCGGCGAGCCTCTTTGACTTCGGCCTGTACCTCTACCACAACGCCCAGGCGCTCCTCGAGCAGGGCACGGGGCCGTACCTGTACCTCCCGAAGCTCGAGAGCCATCAGGAAGCGCGCCTGTGGAACAGCGTGTTCGTGTTCGCGGAGGAGCGGCTCGGGCTCGCCCTCGGCACCATCAAGGCGACCGTGCTCATCGAGACGCTGCCCGCCGCCTTCGAGATGGATGAGATCCTGCACGAGCTGCGCGAGCACATCGTCGGGCTCAACTGCGGGCGCTGGGACTACATGTTCTCCTTCATCAAGAAGCTGCGCGCCAACCCGAAGTACGTGCTCCCCGACCGCTCGCAGGTGGTGATGGGCAAGGCGTTCCTGCGCGCCTACTCGCTCCTCCTCATCAGGACCTGCCACCGCCGCGGCGCGTTCGCGATGGGCGGCATGGCCGCGCAGATCCCGAACCGCAGGGACCCGCAAGCGAACGCCGCGGCACTCGAGCGCGTGCGCGAGGACAAGCAGCGCGAGGCCTCCGACGGCCACGATGGGACCTGGGTTGCCCACCCGGACCTCGTGCCGGTCGCCGCGGAGGTCTTCGACAGGCTCATGCCCGCGCCGAATCAGCTCGAGCGGCTGCGCGAGGACGTGAGCGTCGCCCAGCAGGACCTGCTCGAGGTGCATCAGGGCACGCGCACGGAGGCCGGGCTGCGCCTCAACATCCGCGTCGGCGTGCAGTACATCGAGGCGTGGCTGCGCGGCCGCGGGGCCGTTCCGCTCTACAACCTGATGGAGGACGCGGCGACGGCCGAGATCAGCCGGGCGCAGGTGTGGCAGTGGGTGCACTACGGCATCACGCTCGAGGGCGGCACCCGCGCGACGCCGGAGCTCCTCGAGCGCCTGATCACCGAGGAGATGGCGCGCGTGCGGCAGGAGGTCGGCGCGGAGGCCTACGACGGCGGGCGCTTCCCGGAGGCCATCGGGCTGTTCCGCGACCTGTCCACCGCCGAGCGCTTCGAGGAATTCCTGACCGTGCCGGCGCTACCGCTGCTGCGTGAGGCGGAGGACGCCGCTTGAAGACCGACGCCGCGATCGCCGAGATCCTCAAGCGCGAGGGAGTCGAGGTCCTCTTCGGTTATCCGCGCAACCGCCTACTCGAGGCCGCCGCGATCGCCGATATCCGCACGCTCATCGTGCGCCAGGAGCGCGTCGGCCTGCACATGGCCGATGCGGTCTCGCGCCTGACGCGCGGGCGCCGGATGGGAGTCTTCTGCATGCAGCACGGGCCCGGCTCCGAGAATGCCTACGGCGGGGTCGCGCAGGCGTTCGGGGAGTCCGTTCCCGTGCTCGTGCTGCCGCAGGGCTACTCGCGCCGGCTCGCGCACGTGCCGCACAACTTCAACTCGACGTTGCAGATGGCCGGCGTCGCCAAGCACACCGAGCCCGTGACGGTCGGCGCGGAAGTGCCGAACATTTTCCGCCGAGCGTTCACGCAGCTGCGCAACGGCCGGCTGCAGCCGGTCGTCGTCGAGATCCCCCACGATGCGTTCGCGGACGAGGTGCCCGAGCCGCTCGACTACGCTCCGGTGATCCGGACGCGCTGCGGCCCGGATCCAGCGGACGTGGCGCGCGTCGCCGAGGTGCTGCTGAAGGCCGAGCGGCCGGTGATCTACGCCGGACAGGGCGTGCACTGGGCGGCCGCCTACGCCGAGCTCGCCGAGCTCGCCGAGCTGCTCGCCGTTCCGGTGTGCACGAGCCTGCCCGGCAAGAGCTGCTTCGATGAGACCCATCCGCTTGCGCTCGGCTCGGGCGGAGCGGCGTATCCGCGCACCGTGCCGCACTTCCTCGGGCGGGCGGACGTGATCTTCGGGGTCGGCTGCAGCTTCTCGGAGACCGCCTTCGGCATCGCGATCCCTCGGGGCAAGACCCTCATTCACGCCACGCTCGACCCGCTCGATCTCAACAAGGCCCTGCCGACGCAGTATGGGCTCATCGGGGATGCCCAGCTCACGCTGCGCGCGTTGCTCGAGGAGTGCCGGGGCAGGCTCGGCGGGGTGCGTCGCGATGCCGCCCGAGTGAGCGCGGAGATCGCGGCGGTGCGCGAGGAGTGGCTGCGCGAGTGGCGGCCGAAGCTCACCTCGGATGCGGCGCCGCTGAGTCCCTATCGGGTGCTGTGGGATCTGCAGCACACGGTGAACGTCGCCGAGACCATCATCACGCACGATGCGGGCAGCCCGCGCGACCAGCTCTCCCCGTTCTGGCGCTCGACCCGCCCGCTCACCTACATCGGCTGGGGTAAGACGACGCAGCTCGGCTACGGCCTCGGCCTTGCGATGGGCGCGAAGCTCGTGCACCCGGAGAAGCTCTGCATCAACGTCTGGGGCGATGCGGCGATCGGCTTTACGGGGATGGACTTCGAGACCGCGGTGCGCGAGCGGCTGCCGATTCTTTCGATCCTGCTCAACAACTTCGCCATGGCGATCGAGCTCAACGTGATGCCGAAGGCGACCGAGAAGTACCGCGCGACCGACATCTCGGGCGACTACGCCGCGATGGCGCGCGCGTTCGGCGGCTACGGCGAGCGGGTGACGGAGGCCGCGCAGATCGTTCCGGCGATCCGGCGCGGCATCGCACAGACGCAGGCCGGCAAGCCCGCCCTGCTCGAGTTCATCACGGCGCAGGAGACGCAGTTCTCGCGCCCCTGAGCGCTCACGGCCCGCCACCGGCGCCTAGTTGTTCCAGTCCTCCCGCGCGCGGGCGACGAGGTACGCATAGATCGCGTCCGCGTCCTGCGCGCTAAGGAGGTCCGAGAAGCTCGCCATGCCCTGGGCGGCGAGCTTGCCCTTCAAGACGATGTCCCTGAACTCAGCGCGGATGTCGGGCGGCATGTGCCGCAGATCCGGAATCGCGTTCACGCTCACCGCATCGCGGCCGTGACACTGCGCGCACACGCGGTGGTAGGCGAGACTGCCGTCCCGGACCACCTCCTCGCTCGCTCCGACGACGAGGGGCGGAGGGGGATAGATCGGGCGCGGAGCGATCGGCGGCAGCCGCGCCCTGCCGCCGAGCCTGAAGGCGAGCACGCGCGCGACCGCGCGATCGTTCGGGTCGCCCCGCCCGGCGCCGAAGCTCGCGCCGCCCGCCTCGACCGCGATGTACTGCACGCCGTCCACCGCGTAGGAGACCGCCCCGGCGAGCGGCACGGTCTGCGCGCTCATCCGCCAGAGCGGCTTGCCGTCGGTCGCGCGATAGATCACGAGCTGCTGCGCGCTCGTGCCTTCGACGACCAGGTTGCCCGCCGTCGTGAGCGTCCCGCCGTTGCCGCCGCGGTCGTAGGGGACGCGCCAGACCTCCTTCTGCCTCACCGGATCCCACGCGAGGAGGTACCCGTAGGGCTTCATCTGCTTCGCCTCGGCGCGCACCTTCGCGTTCCTCGCCGACGGGGGCGCGTTCGTGCCCCAGCTCATGCGGAACTTCTGTGGCTTGTAGTTCGGCTCGATCTCGTACGCGTACCAGTTCTGCAGCACCGGGAAGTACGCGAGGCCGGTATCCGGGTTGTACGACATCGGCTGCCAGCTGTGCGCGGCGACCGCGTTCGGCGTCATGAGGCGCGGCGCCGCATCGTAGTTCGCATTCGCGAGCAGGACCGGACGCCCGCTCTTCACGTCGATGCGGCTCGCCCAGGTGTTGTGATCCACGAACTTCGCCACCGAGATGAGCCGCCCGCTCGTGCGGTCGATCACGTAGAAGAAGCCCTGCTTCGGCGCCTGCATGATGACCTTGCGGATGCGGCCGCCGATGTCGAGATCCGCGAGGATGAGCGGCTGGGTCACATCGAAGTCCCAGCTGTCGCCGGGCACCTCCTGGTAGTGCCAGAGGTAGCGGCCGGTGTCCGCATCCACCGCGACGATCGAGGCGAGGAAGAGGTTGTCGCCCCGGCCGGCGCTGCGCAGCCTCAGGGGCCAGGGCGAGCCGTTGCCCGTGCCGAAGTAGATCCGGTTGAGCTCGGGGTCGTAGACGATCGAGTCCCACACCGCCCCGCCGCCGCCCTGCAGCCACCACTGGTTCCCGAACCAAGTCCGCACGGCCTGCGCGAGTGCCGCATCGGAGACCGCCCCGTCCGGCCCCCTCGCCGGATCGCCCGGCACCGTGTAGAAGCGCCAGATGAGCTTGCCCGTGCTCACGTCGTAGGCCGACACGTAGCCCCGAACGCCGAGCTCGACGCCCGCGTTGCCAATGATGACCTTCCCGTTGAACACGCGCGGCGCGCCGGTGATCGAGTACGGCCAGTCGTGGTTGTCCACCGTGAGCGTGGACCACAGGGGCCTGCCGTTCCGCGCATCGAGCGCGATGAGCCGGCCGTCGAGCGTCGCGAGGATCACTTTGCCCTCGTACACCGCAAGCCCGCGGCTCACCACGTCGCAGCAGACGAACCGCGCCCACGAGGGCGGCACCTTGGGATCGTAGTGCCAGAGCTCCTTGCCGGTCCTCGCATCGAGGGCGTACGCGATGCTCCAGGCCGAGGTGAGGTACATGACGCCGTCCACCACGATCGGCGTGCCCTCGATGCCGCGGAACGTGCCGAGATCGTAAGCCCAGGCGAGGCCCAGGCGTCCGACAGTGTGGTCGTTGATCTGAGTGAGCGGGCTGAAGCGCTGCTCGTCGTAGGTGCGCCCGACGCTCATCCAGTTGCCCGGCTCGCGGTCCGCCAAGATGATGCGGGCCGTGTCCACGGCCGCCGCGCTTCCCGCCGGCGCAGCGGCACCTGCCGCAGCCGCAGGGACGCTCGGCGTTGCGGCAAGCGCCGCGAGTAATCCGACTCCGATGACGGCCGCTCTGGCCGTGGAGCTCACCGCCACGTGCTCAACCCCCTAGGTGCGTCGCGCTGCAGGCGCTCGCCCCTCAGATGAACCGGTAAAACCGCGACGCCCCGGCAGGCGCGGCGCGCCCGCGGCGCTGACGCCCGCAGGGCCGATCGCACAGACCCCGAATCACTTGGCGACTTGCGCCGCCTGGGCTCCCCCGACCCCGATCTGCAGGTGCGACAGATCCCGCGCCATGATGAGCGGGGGATGTCCGGTCCTTGCCTCGATGTACTGCGTGAGCAGCTTGATCGTCGAGTCCTTCGGGCTCGGCTGCGGCTCGAGGAACGCGCGCAGGTAGTTGCCCCGCGCGTAGTCGATCGGGCGCAATCCGAAGCGGTCCGTCGCCTGAAGATCCGCCCCGTCGGCGACGAGCACCGTCACGGTCTCGTCCCAACCCTGCTTCGCCGCGCTGTGCAGCGCGGTCAGTCCGTCGCTGGCACGGCCGGTGATGGTGCCTCCGGCTGCATGGATCAGCCGAACACACTCCGCGGCCTCATCGTCCGTCTTGTAGCGACCCCGAGTCGGGTTGAAGCTCTGTCCCATGCCCGCCGCCGCCATGAGCGGCGTCACGCCCTCGGAGTTCGGCAGATCGACCAGCGCGTGGTACGCGAGGAGCAGCTTCACGGAGGCCACGTCGCCCACCTTGGCCGCGAGCAGCAGCGGCGTCGCGCCGGTCGCGAGCACCTGATCGCCGCCTCGATCGAACACGCCGTTGCGGTAGGGCGGACGCAGCTTCAGCTGCAGGTTCGGGTCCGCGCCCTTCTCGA
This sequence comes from Gammaproteobacteria bacterium, assembly GCA_030040575.1. Taxonomy (GTDB): domain Bacteria; phylum Pseudomonadota; class Gammaproteobacteria; order Steroidobacterales; family Steroidobacteraceae; genus JASHUC01. Next base: position 758 of record JASHTK010000338.1, on the reverse strand, counting down.
GCAGCAGCCGCGCCACGTCGTACCCGCTCGCGCTGTCCGTCGAGGGCAGGTCCGGCCGGCCGCCCGTCGGCAGCGTGTTCATATCGATCGCGACGTAGAGCGGGGAGTCGCCGAAGACATCCCAGCGGTTGAGGTCCGCGCCCGCGGAGATCAGGTACTCCGCGAGGTCGAAGTGCATGTTCATCAGCGCGACGACGAGTGGCGTCGTGTCGTCCGGGTCGAGCGCGTTGATGTCCGCGCCCGCCTCGACGAGGGCCCTCGCGCACGCGACGCAGCCCTCGCGCGCCGCAAAGTGCAGTGCCGTGAGGCCGCCCACGTTCATGATCTTCGGCCGGCCCTCCGCGGTGACGCGCCGCTGCCAGTCGCGCACGGCGGAGTGCAGGTCCGGATCGGCGCCGGCGCGCAGCAGCAGCTGCACCATCGCCGGCTGCTGCTGGGCCGCGGCCCACATGAGCGCCGTCTGTCCGCCCCAGCGCTCGACCGCATTCACATCCGCCCCGCGGCGGAGCAGGAGCTTCGCGGCTTCGAGGTTGCCGGTCCGCGCAACGACCATGAGTGCCGTCTGCCCTTCCGCATTCGGCGAGTCCACGTTCGCGCCGGCATCGAGCAGCATCTTCAGGATGGCCGTGCTCGGGGTGATGGCCGCCTCCTACATCGCCGAGGCGCCGTAGTGGTTCACCGCGGACACGTCCGCGCCCTTGCGGATGAGCGCCTGGGCGAGGTCCGCATCGCCGTCGTAGGCGGCCCACATGAGAGCC
>JASHTK010000337.1 GCA_030040575.1 Gammaproteobacteria bacterium | reverse complement strand
TCGTGATGGCGCGCGCAGCGCGGATCGCCTCGGCGAGACGCTCCGGCAGGCCGAGCGCCTCGAGCTCCGCATCGCGGAGCTTGATCAGCTCCTCGCCGAGCGCCTGCGCGGCCCGGGCGGCGCGCTTGCGCGCGCTCTTGCTCGGCGGCGCTTCGGCCGCACGCTGCTCGTCCCGCTCGCTCATGTCCGCACCGTGTCCGCCGCCTCGACGCCTGCCAGGTTTGCTGCAATGATTGTGCATCAGTGTGACGGACGGCTCGAGTCTATGCAGCAGGAAGTGGACGCAGCGCGGATCCCCGAGCTCTCGGCCGTCGTGGGACTCGCGTTGCAGGAGGCGCGGAGCGGCGGCGCGAGCCAGTGCGAGGCGGACGCGAGCCTGCGGCGCGGGCTCACGGCGACGGTGCGCCTCGGGGAAGTGGACACCGTCGAGTACCAGCGCGATCGCGGACTCGGCGTGTCGGTCTACTTCGGCAAGCGCAAGGGGTCGGCCAGCACGGCGGACCTCAGCGCCGAGGCCGTGCGCGCGACGGTCGCGAAAGCCTGCGCCATCGCCCGCTACACCGCCGAGGACGTGGCATCGGGGCTCGCAGATCCGGAGGATCTGGCCCGCGACATCCCCGACCTCGATCTGCATCATCCCTGGAGTCTCGAGCCGGACGAGGCCGTCGCGCTGGCGCGAGCGTGCGAGGCGGCGGGGCTCGGCGTCGATGCGCGCGTCACCAACTCGGAGGGCGCTTCGGTCTCGAGCCAGCGTGGCGTGCGTGTCTACGGCAACTCGCACGGCTTCCTCGCGGGCTATGCGAGCACCTCGCACACGGTCACCTGCGTGCTGCTCGCCCGTGAGGACGCGGACATGCAGCGCGACTATTGGTTCTCGACGGCGCGTGACCCCGCCGACCTCGAGCCGATCGAGGCGATCGGACGCCGCGCCGGGGAGCGGGCCGTCGCGCGGCTCGGCGCGCGCAAGCTCCCGACCCGCCGCGCGCCCGTCGTCTTCTCCCCCGACATGGCGCGCGGGCTCATCCGCAGCTTTCTCGCCGCGATCCGCGGCGGCAGCCAGTACCGCCGCTCGTCCTTCTTGCTCGACTCGGTGGGACAGGCGCTGTTCCCGCCGTTCCTGCAGATCGTGGAGCGGCCGCACCTCGCCAAGGGGCTCGGCAGCAGCCCCTTCGACGACGAGGGCGTCGCGACGCGCGACCGCATCCTGGTGCGCGACGGTGTGCTGCAGGGATACGTGCTCGACAGCTACTCCGCGCGCAAGCTCGGCCTGAGGACGACGGGCAACGCCGGCGGTGTGCACAACCTCATCGTCACGGCTCCGGGGAGCGTCTCCTCACCCGAGGCGCTGCTGCGTCGCGCCGGCGACGCGCTCTACGTCACGGAGCTCATGGGCCAGGGCGTCAACCCGGTGACCGGGGATTACTCGCGCGGCGCGAGCGGCTACTGGGTACAGGGCGGCGCCATCGCATTTCCCGCGCACGAGATCACGATCGCGGGCAACCTCCGCGACATGTACCGCAAGCTCGTCGCGCTCGGCGACGACGTCGACACGCGGGGCTCGATCCAGATCGGCTCGATGCTCCTGGACGACATGATGATCGCGGGGGAGTGAGCGGCTAACCCCCGCGCCGCGGCGAGACGGGAGGCTCGCCGCCGCTCTCCCGAGTGAGGCGCGCGAGCGCCTCGAGGTATTTCTCGCTGGTCTTCGCGATGATCTCCGGCGGCAGACGCGGCCCCGGCGCGCGCTTGTTCCAGTCGAGCGTCTCGAGGTAGTCGCGCACGAACTGCTTGTCGAAGCTCGGCGGGCTCACGCCCGCGCGATACGTGTCCGCGGGCCAGAAGCGCGAGGAGTCCGGCGTCAGCGCCTCGTCGATGAGCACCAGGCGACCGCCGGGCTCGAGGCCGAACTCGAACTTGGTGTCGGCGATGAGGATGCCGCGCGCCTCGGCATGTCGCGCGGCGAATCCGTAGAGGTCGATCGCCGTCGCGCGCACCTCGGCCGCGAGCCTCGCACCGAGCAGCTGCTCGACGTGCGCGAAGGGAATGTTCTCATCGTGCGCGCCCGCCGCGGCCTTGGTGGCCGGGGTGAAGATCGGCTGCGGCAGTCGCTGCGCAAGCTGCAATCCGCCCGGTAGGGCGATCCCGCAAACGAGCCCGGTGCGCTCGTAGTCCTTCCAGCCCGAGCCGATCAAATACCCGCGCACCACCGCCTCGATCGGCAACGGCCGCAGGCGCCGCACGATCACCGCCCGGTCCGCGAGCAGCGCGAGCTCGCCCGGGTCGCGCACGGCGCTCGCGAGCGGCCGGCCCGTGAGGTGGTTCGGGACGATGTGCCGGGTGCGCTCGAACCAGTAGCTCGAGATCCGCGTGAGCACCCGACCCTTCTCGGGGATGGGGTCGGGCAGCACCACGTCGAATGCGGAGAGCCGATCCGTCGTGACGATCAGCATCGTCTCGGCGTCCACGGCGTAGATGTCGCGCACCTTTCCCTGGTGGATCTTCTCGAGGCTGCCGAGATCGGTGCGGTAGACGGTCCCCGAGTTCATGACAAGCTAATATAGCAATCTATGGCGCAGTGGACCGGGAAACTGCTCGGCGGACTGCTCGGCTTGCTGACGCTCGGGCCGTTCGGCGCGGCCCTCGGAGTGCTGGTCGGCCACCAGTTCGACAGCGATGGCGCGGATCGCCGGCCACCGGGGCCCGCGCTCGACTCGGCGGCGATCGGCGAGCTCTACTTTCGCACGACGTTCCAGGTCATGGGCCTGCTCGCCAAGGCGGACGGGCGAGTCTCCGAGCAGGATATCGAGGCGGCGCGGGCGGTGATGGCCGACCTGCGCCTCAACCCCGCGCAGGTGAAGGCCGCGATCGGTCATTTCACGGCGGGCAAGCAGCGGGGGTTCGCGCTCGATGCCGCGCTCGATACGCTCGTGCGGGCGTGCGCGGGGCGGCCCGACTTGCTCCGAGTGTTCGTCGAGATTCAGGTGCGATTCGCGCTCGCCGGCAACGATGTCGATGCCGTCTCGCGCGCGCTCCTGCGGCGCATGGCCGCGCGCCTCGGGATCTCCCTGCTCGAGCTCGCGCAGATCGAGACGGTGTTGCGCATCCGCCGCGGCAGCTTTGCGCATGCGGCCGCCCGGGGCGGCGCGGACCAGAAGCTCGGGGAGGCTTATCGCGTGCTCGAGATCGAGCCCGGCGTGGACAACGAGGAGCTCGCCAAGGCGTACCGGCGGCAGCTGAGCCGCCACCATCCCGACAAGCTGAAGGCGAACGGGCTGCCGGAATCGATGCTCGAGCACGCGAAGCAGAGAACCCAGCAGATCATCGAGGCTTACGAGCTCATTCGCGAGCGCCGCGGGATTTGAGGGCGGAGTCGGCGCCGGTGCTACACTCCCGGCCATGCCACCGCGGTGGATCGCCGCCTCGATACTGTCCGCCGACTTCGCGCGCCTCGGCGCGGAGGTTCATGCCGCGCTCGAGGCGGGCGCCGACCTCATCCACTTCGACGTGATGGACAATCACTACGTGCCCAATCTCACGGTGGGCCCGGTCGTCTGCGAGGCACTGCACCGGCATGCGCCCTCCGCGATCCTCGACGTGCATCTGATGGTCCGTCCGGTCGACCGTATCGTCCCCGACTTCGCGAGCGCCGGGGCGACGTACATCACGTTCCATCCGGAGGCGACCGACCACATCGATCGGACGATCGAGCTGATCCGCGAGCACGGGTGCCGCCCCGGCCTCGCATTCAATCCGGCGACACCGCTCGATTTCCTCGATTACACGCTCGAGCGGCTCGACCTGGTGCTCATCATGTCGGTGAACCCGGGATTCGGCGGGCAGCGGTTCATTCCGGGCGCGCTCGAGAAGCTCGCCGCCGCGCGCCGCCGCATCGAGAGCGCGGGCAACCCCATCCGCCTCGAGGTGGACGGGGGTGTGAAGGTCGAGAACATCGGAGAGATCGCGCGCGCCGGGGCCGACACGTTCGTCGCGGGATCGGCCATATTCGAGAGCGGGGATTATCGGGCGACGCTCCACGCCATGCGCCGGGAGATCGAGCGGGCCGTCTGAGCGGCCGCCTCAGTCATCGTCCTCGTCGTCCTCGTCGTCCTCGAGGAGATTCGCGGTCTTGGCCGCCGGCTTCGCCGGCACGATCACGGGACGAGTCTTCATCTTCGGGCGGGCGTTGAAGACGACGATCGTCTTGCCCGTCGCCCTGAGCAGGCCCTGCTCCTCGAGGACTTTCAGCACGCGGCCCGCCATCTCTCGGGAGCAGCCGACCAGCCGGGAGAGCTCCTGGCGGCTCACCTTGATCTGCATGCCCTCCGGGTGCGTCATGGCGTCGGGCTCGCCGCA
>JASHTK010000034.1 GCA_030040575.1 Gammaproteobacteria bacterium | reverse complement strand
GTGACGGGCGCAGCGCTCGGTGTGCTCGCCGAAGGCGGCAACGCCGCTGGCGCCTACCTCGCGGGCGCCGTGCCGCACCGGGAGGCGGGTGGCCGGCCCGTCGCCGCGCCCGGGCTGACCGCCTCGCAGATGCTCGCGGGTGCGCTGAAGGCGGTCCTGCTGTTCGGGGGCGTCGAGCCCTGGGCGGAGCCGCAGGGGGGCGCCGAGGCCCTCAAGGGCCTCGCGGGCGCCGAGCTCGTCGTCGGCATCACGCCCTATGCGCCCGAGCCACTCCTGCAGGTCGCGCACGTGCTGCTGCCGATCGGCACGTTCGCCGAGACCTCTGGGACCTTCGTGAACCTCGAGGGCCTCTGGCAGAGCTTCCCCGGCGCCGCCCGGCCGCTCGGGGAGTCGCGCCCGGGCTGGAAGGTGCTGCGCGTGCTCGGGACCGAGCTCGCGCTCGCCGGGTTCGGCTACGAGTCGTCCGAGGAGGTCCGTGAGGAGCTGAAGCGCGCCTGCGCCGATGCGCCGCCCGGCCGGTACCGGGCCGCGCATCCGGTCGAGCTCGCCGCGGCGGGCACGAGCGCCTCGATGAGTCTCGCGCCGCGGACGGCGGGCGTCGTCGATCTGCCGATGTACCGGGTCGATGCCATCGTGCGCCGGGCGGCCTCGCTCCAGCGCACGGCCGAAGGGCGCGCCGAGCCTGCCACGTACTGAAGGCGGGAACCCGTAACGTGCTCAACACCCTCGCATCCGACTGGCTCGCTCTGCCGGCTCCCGCGCGCTCGACGGTGTGGATCCTCATCGTGACGGTCGGGCTCATCCTCTGCGTCGCCTACCTCACGCTCTGGGAGCGCAAGGTGGCCGGCTGGATGCAGCTGCGCCGCGGCCCGAATCGGGTGCGCATCTTCGGCCTCCTTCCCGGCCTCGGCCAGCCGTTCGCCGACGTGCTGAAGCTGCTCACGAAGGAGGTCATCATCCCCTCGAGCGCGAACGCGCTGCTGTTTCGGCTCGCCCCGGCGCTCGCGCTCATTCCGGCGCTCGCGGCCTGGGCGGTGATTCCGTTATCTCCGAGCCTCACCATCGCGCACATCGACGCCGGCCTGCTCTACGTGCTCTCCCTCACCTCGGCCGGGGTGTACGGCATCATCCTCGCGGGCTGGGCGGCGAACTCCAAGTACGCCTTCCTCGGCGCCATGCGCTCGGCCGCGCAGATCGTTGCCTACGAGATCGCGATGGGCTTCGCGCTCGTCGGCGTGCTCATGGCCGCGGGCAGCCTCGATCTCGGCACCATCGTGACCGCGCAGCGTCCGGGCATCCTCGGGTGGAACTGGTTCTGGCTCTTCCCGCTCTTCGTCGTCTACTTCATCGCGGGCGTCGCGGAGACCAACCGCGCGCCCTTCGACGTGGCCGAGGGCGAGTCGGAGATCGTCGCGGGCTTTCACGTCGAGTACTCCGGGATCGGCTTTGCGCTGTTCTTCCTCGCGGAGTACGCGAACATGATCCTCATCTCGGCGCTCACCGCCGTGTTCTTCCTCGGGGGCTGGCAGGGGCCGTTCGCAGGCTATCCGCTGCTTGGTGCGACCTGGCTCGGCGCGCCGAGCTTCGGCTGGCTCGCCGTGAAGATCTTCGTGTTCCTGTTCCTGCTCCTGTGGTTCCGCTGGACCTTCCCGCGCTACCGCTACGACCAGATCATGCGCCTCGGCTGGAAGATGCTGATCCCGGTGACGCTCGTGTGGATCGCGGTCGAAGGGGTCCTCGCGTACTATCACGTCGGCCCGTGGCGCCCGCCCGGATGAGGTGAGAGCGATGGGCAATCCACTGAAGACCTTCCTGCTGCCCGAGCTCCTGAAGGGCATGACCGTCACCTGGCGGATGCTGTTCACGACCAAGTACACGCTCAACTACCCGGAGGAGAAGACCCCGCAGTCCCCGCGCTTTCGCGGCCTCCACGCCCTGCGGCGCTATCCGAACGGGGAGGAGCGCTGCATCGCGTGCAAGCTCTGCGAGGCCGTCTGCCCCGCGGTGTGCATCACCATCGACTCGGATGTCGCCGAGGACGGGACGCGACGCACGACCCGATACGACATCGACCTCTTCAAGTGCATTTACTGCGGCTTCTGCGAGGAGGCCTGCCCGGTCGATGCCATCGTCCTCACCCGTATCCACGAGTACCACATGGAGCACCGCGGCGAGAACATCATGTCGAAGGACAAGCTGCTCGCGGTCGGCGAGCGCTACGAGGCGATGATCGCCGCCGACAAGGCGGCGGATGCGCCGTATCGCTGACGGGGGCCGGGACGGACGCATCGACATGCTCGTGGAGATCCTCTTCTATGCCTTTGCGACGGTGCTCGTCGCCTCCGCCCTCGGCGTCATCGTGGCACGCAATCCGGTGCACTCGGCCCTGGGCCTCGTCGTGTGCTTCATCACGAGCGCGGCGATTTGGCTGCTGATCGGCGCGGAGTTCCTCGCGATCGTCCTCGTGCTGGTCTACGTCGGCGCCGTGATGGTGCTGTTCCTGTTCGTCGTGATGATGCTCGACATCAATCTCGAGGAGCTGCGCCGCGGCTTCACCCGCTTCGCCTGGTTGGGCTGGCTCACCGCCGGGGTCATCGTGCTCGAGATCGTCGGGGTCGTGATCTCCCATGCCTTCGGGGTGGACGTGGGGCGAGGTCCGCTGCCCGAGCCGCCCGGCTACAGCAACACCACCGAGCTCGGGCGGGTGCTCTACACGCAGTTCGCCTATCCCTTCGAGCTCGCCGCCGTGCTGCTCCTCGTCGCCATCGTCGCGGCGATCGCGCTCACCATGCGCCGGCGCCCGGGCTACAAGGCGCAGGATGTGAGCCGGCAGGTCGCGGTGCGCGCGAGGGACCGGGTGCGGCTCGTGCAGGTGGAGCCGGAGAAGCGCGCGTGATCTCGCTCGCGCAGCTGCTCGGCCTCTCCGGGGTGCTCTTTGCGATCGCCGTCGCGGGCGTGTTCCTCAACCGCAAGAACGTCATCCTGCTCCTCATGTGCGTCGAGCTGCTGCTGCTCGCCGCGAACTTCAACTTCATCGCCTTCTCGAGGTACTTGAGCGACATCCGCGGCCAGGTGTTCGTGTTCTTCGTGCTCACCGTCGCGGCGGCGGAGTCTGCGATCGGGCTCGCGATCCTCGTGGTGCTGTTCCGCGAGCGGCACAGCGTCAACGTCGAGGACCTGAACACGCTCAAGGGGTGAGCCGCGCATGAATCCGAACCTGCTCCTCGCCATTCCTCTGCTGCCGCTCGTCGCGGGCGTCATCGCGGGCCTCTTTGGGCGCCAGATCGGCCGCGCCGGAGCGCACACCCTCACCATCGCGGGCGTCGCGGTCTCATGCGCGCTCTCCTTCTACGTGCTCGCGCAGCTCTACTTGCAGCACGTCCCGGTGTACGACGCTCCCGTGTACACCTGGCTCGTGACCGACGGGCTGCGCATCCAGGTCGGCTTCCTCGTGGACCGGCTGACGGCGCTCATGATCGCGACGGTGACGTTCGTCTCGCTCTGCGTGCACGTCTACACGATCGGGTACATGGCCGACGATCCGGGCTATCAGCGCTTCTTCTCCTACATCTCGCTCTTTACCTTCTCGATGCTGATGCTCGTGATGGCGAACAACTTCATGCAGCTGTTCTTCGGCTGGGAGGGGGTCGGCGTCGTCTCGTACCTGCTCATCGGGTTCTGGTACACCCGCCCGTCGGCCACCTTCGCGGGCCTCAAGGCGTTCCTCGTGAACCGGGTCGGGGACTTCGGCTTCATCCTCGGGATCGCGGCGATCCTCTCCTACACCGGCTCGCTCGATTACCGCGTGGCGTTCGCGGCCGCTCCCCACATCGCGGGGCAGACGCTGCAGGTCACGGCGACGCATGCCTGGCCGGCAATGACCTTCATCTGCGTGTGCCTGTTCATCGGGGCGATGGGCAAGTCCGCCCAGGTGCCCCTGCACGTGTGGCTGCCGGACTCGATGGAGGGCCCGACGCCGATCTCGGCGCTGATTCACGCGGCGACGATGGTCACCGCGGGCATCTTCATGGTC
>JASHTK010000336.1 GCA_030040575.1 Gammaproteobacteria bacterium | reverse complement strand
AGGGCGATCGAGGTGAGCCACGCCTCGAACGGCCGGGTGGCGTCGTAGCTCTGCAGGGCCCGCCAGACCGCAAGGTGCGTGTCCTGGATCACATCGAGCGCGTCGTCCGGGTCGCGGAGCCGCCGGGCGACCAGTCGCTGCAGGTGTTGCGCATGCCGACGCAGCAGATGGGTGAATGCGAGCTCCCCGCCGTTCAGGGCTAGCGTGACGAGCTCACCGTCCGTAAAGCGCTCCACGGGGCGCGCCATGCCCAGGCTCGTCGCCCCCCTGGAACCTGTGATCCCCGGAACCTCGCCGGGTGATGCGACTCTGTATACCGCCGAGACTTCCCCACGCACCTTGGTCCACCCTGCTGTACGCCCTGATGGCCCAGCGTTGGTGGTCGAGGCGGGAATGTCACGTAAGTTACGGTAGTGGCAGCGTTTATGTACGTTAACTCTGCGTTAATTCTGGCTCGCTCCGGCGCGCCGCACCGCCTGTGAGGCCCTGGCGAGCCCACTCGGGACGCCCCATGCGTCGCAGCCGCCCCCCGCAGGAGGGGTCGGACCCCCTCGAACGCCGCGATGAGGGACATGACCCCAAGCAGCGTATGGGTTCCTCGAGGCACACCGTCGACGAAGGGGGACTGAATGTCACGTGCGGCGACCACTTGGCGGACACTCGGGAGGCCGGCTCGGGCGAGCGCGGTCGTCTGGATCGCGGGCGTCATCCTGGCAGCGATCCTGACGAGCTGGATCTTCACCTGTGTCACACCGTTCGCGGCGCTCGGCGCCGTTTGCGCCCTGCACCTGCGGCGGCGCGCTGCCGCGCTTGCCATGACGGGAGTGTGGCTCGCGAACCAAGTGATCGGCTTTGCCTTCCTCGGCTATCCGCACGACCCGACGACCCTCGCCTGGGGCGGGGCGCTCCTCATCGCGACGCTCGCCGGCACCGGGGGCGCTGCGATCACGGCGGCCCTCGTGCGCCGAGCCGGCACGGCACTGCGCGGCGGCCTCGCCGTCGCGGTCGCGTACGTGACCGTGCAGGGGGTGATCGCCGTCGCCGGGCTGTTCCTCCATGGCGATGCGTTCTCGCTCGCGCTGCAGCGCGAGCTGATCTTGCTGAATGCGGGCACCTTCGCGGTGGTGCTCGTCGTGGGGCATGCGCTCGATAGGCTGCTCGCGCGCGCGGATCGGACGCTGCCGAGCCGACGGCCGACCTCGTCCCGTCCGTCCGGGGGATTGCCGGTATAGCGCGCCGGCAACTCATCTCACGCGTGCACCTCCGTTCGACGGGGCAACGATGTACACGTGCGAATTCGGCCTGGAGACGCTCTATGCGCCGGATCTCCCGGTAGCCGACAGAGTGGCAGAGCGGACGTCGAGCGCGCTCCAGCTTGCAGCGAGCGAATGGGTCGCTCGCCTGGACCGATCCGATCGCGACGGCGAGACACTCGAGCGATTCGAGCGCTGGCTCGCGATGAGTCCCCGGCACGCGACGGTGTATGCGCGCCTCGCGGCGGTCTGGAGCCGCCTCGATCGCTTACGGTGGAGCCGCCTGCGTTGACCTTGCAATCGCTTCTTTCCCATGCGATCGACGACGCCCGCAATGCCTGGAGCATCGGCCGGTTCGGTGCCATCGGGGAGTTCGTGCGCGATCCGGACGAGGTCTTCGAGCGATCTCGGAGCGAGGACGCGGAGAGGATCGTGACCGCGCGGGGCGCGCTCGAGATCGGTCCGCGCACGGGGATCGTGACGATTGCCTACGACACGCTCTCGGCCGACGGGGAGACCTGGGGCCATGCGGTGGCCTTCTGCCTGCCTCGTCCGCCCGCCGATCGGTCCGCGACCGTCTCGTTTCTCGGCGCGGACACCGACGCACTGCGTCCCGAGCACACGGACGCTTCGCTCTTTGACCTTGGCATCGGCCTCGGCCACGTGAGGATGTGCGTCCGCACGCGCGATGCGGCGCTCTGCGAGGCGCTGAGGTCGCTCGAGGGCGGCTCGCTCTTCGATGGTACGGGAGCCCGCGCGCTCGAGCTCATCCTCAAGGGCAGTCCGCACCGGATCCTCGTCTCCCCCCTCGGGAGAATCGAGGTTTACGCTTCGATCCCCGGGCCGACGGACCGCACTCCCTCCGGTCCGCATACTCACGTGCTGCCGAAATTGCTCGCCACCGGGCGCACGCACGGCGCCAACGCCCCGATACCGGGCGGCCTGCAGCCGGTGTTGATGCTGCATCCGCGCTCCCCGTGGCGCGATGCCGCCGGCCGGCCCGCGTCATTCGATCGCGGCCTCGACCGGGACTTCGAGCGGCTGCTCGCGAGCTTTGGCCTGCCCGAGGACAGGCAAGTGCGCGCGGCGACGGAGGCCGCCGTGCTCGCCGGCACCGATCCGGCGACTCACTCCTGGCCGCGCACGCGCCGCGGCCGCACGCAAGCGCGTATCACGCTGCGCCGGCTGGCGCAGCGATTGGGTGCAAGCGCCGTCGCGGACTGGAGGCGACTCTACGACCGCGCGCACGCCGAGGACGACGATTCAGCCGGCGAGCCTGCCGGTGCGCACACTGTGCGGCCGCCATGAGCGCCAACGAGCCAGCGGTGCCGCCGAGGCCGGTCGTCTCTGCCGAGCCCGGCGCCACCGGCCGCGAGCCGATCACGCGCAAGCTCGAGGGAGGCGAGCGCGCTTTGCAGATCTGGCCGCTTCCGACCGAGCAGGGCTTTCTCGAGGAGTTCCTCACTTATATCTTCGCTCGCTACTGGGACCGGATCGTCTTCGGCCCGCTCATCGAGGGGGCGGCTTACGAGCTCACCTGCCCGTGCGCGCCGCAGGCCATCCGGCTGTTCGACGGATACCTCACGGTGAATTTCGGCGGTCCGCACTTCCACCTGTGCATTGGGGAGAATCAGGGACCGCCGAAGGACCGCACACCGGAGGACCTCAAGAGACGGCGCAAGCCGTCGAAGGCCCAGATCTTCCGGCGCCTCGACCGGGATGGCGCGCCGCTCTCTTGGGGCTTCGAGATGGAGAACGGCGCCGGCGAGCCCATGATCTCGATCTTCTTTGCGAGTCCCTTCCTCTCGGCCGGCGATCAGATCAATCCCGAGCCGCTCTGGGAGCGGCTCGCCATGTGGCGCGATATCGCTCAGCGATATCTCGGCCGCCCACCGGAGGCCTTCGATGAGACCGGGAAGGGCTACAGGGGCGGTCACGGCTAGCGATAGTCGACGTATCGGTTCTCGCCCTCGCCCGAAATGAACGCCTCGACGCCGAAAGTCTCCCGGATGAGCGCGGCCGTGAGCGTCGTCGCGGTGGGGCCATCGCCCATCGCTCGGCCCGACTCGAGCGCAACGATGCGCGAGGCATAGCGCGCGGCGAGCGTGAGGTCGTGTATGGAGGCGATCACCAGCTTGCCGCTGCACGCGTAGGCGGCGAGGCGGCGCATGGCGTCGAGCGCGTGGCGCGGATCGAGCCCCGCCACCGGCTCATCGACGATCAGGATCTGCGGATGCCCGACGAGAGCGCGCGCCAGCATCGCCCGCTCGAGCTCCCCGCCCGACAATGTCGTCGCGGCCTGCAATCGTCGATCGGAGAGGTCGCAGAGCCGCAGCGCCTCGTCGATCCGTTGCGCATGCGGGGCCGGCAGCCGCCCGAT
>JASHTK010000335.1 GCA_030040575.1 Gammaproteobacteria bacterium | reverse complement strand
CAGTCGCGGGCGCGCGAAGTGCTCGATGCCTACGTCGGCGCCGTTCGCGGCATGAAGGTCGGCGACCCGTTCGAGGCGGAGACGCAGATGGGTCCTCTCGCCATGGAAAGGCAGCTGAAGCGCGTGCAGGGCTACATCGCCAAGGGTCGCGAGGAGGGCGCCCGCCTCGTGACCGGAGGGGGCCGGCCGCGCGGCCTCGACCGCGGATACTTCATCGAGCCCACGGTGTTCGCCGATGTGGACAGCCGCATGACCATCGCGCAGGAGGAGATCTTCGGGCCGGTCGTGTCGTTCATTCGGTACGACGGTATCGACGATGCGATCCGCAAGGCGAACGACACGATCTACGGCCTGCACGGCGCGGTGTACACCGCCGATGCGGAGCACGGCTACGAGGTGGCGAGGCGCGTGCGCTCCGGCAGCGTGACCGTCAACGGCCTGATCGTCGATCCGAAGATGCCCTTCGGCGGCTTCAAGCAATCCGGAGTCGGGCGCGAAGGGGGCATCGAGGGACTCGATCCGTACTTCGAGACCAAGACCGTCTACTTCGCCTGATCCGCCCGCGCGCCGGCTTACGCCGCGGCGCTCGCCGAGGTTTCCGGCCCGTACTCGTTGATCGTCGTGCGCCTCACGTCGCGCTTGTAGCGGTCCGTCTCGAGCGGTGTCGCCCGATGCAGCGTGCAGCGGTTGTCCCAGATGACCAGATCCCACTGCCGCCAGCGATGCACGTAGATGAACCGCTCCTGCGTCGCGAAGTCGTAGAGCTCATCGAGCAGGGCGAGCGCCTCGGGCTCGGACCACCCGACGATCCCGACCGCGTGGCCGCCGATGTAGAGCGACCGGCGCCCGTCGGGCAGCGTGCGCACCAGGGGATGCGTCACGGCGGGCATCGATGCGCGCATCGCTTCCGTCACGCCCGTGAGGCCCGTACGCTCGCGGCCGCGCCAGAAATCGTGAATCGCGACGAGCCGCTCGATCCGCGCGCGGGTCTGCGCGGGCAAGGCGTCGTAGACGGCCCGCGTGTCGATGAAGTGGGTATCCCCGCCCTCGGGGGGCACGGTGTGGCCGAGCAGCAGCGACCACTTGGTCGGCAGGCGGTTGAAGGAGCTGTCCGAGTGGAAGCGCTCGGCGCCCTTGGCGAGCCGGCGCCGCTCCGAATCGTACGGGATGATCTCGCCGTTCGCATCGAGATTGGAGGCGTCGAACAGCTCCGGGCGCAACCGGCGCCGCGTCCCCGCCCCGGCCATGCGGGGCGGCAGCTCGAGCGGGCCGAAGGCGCGGCTGAAGCGGATGTGCTCCTCGTCCGAGATCCGCGCCTCGCGCACCACCGTCACCGCGTACCGGGCCATCGCGTCCTCCACGGCGCGCACGAGCGGCGCGCCCGGCGGCTGCGTGAGGTCGGCACCGAGCATCTCGGCAGCGAAGAGCGGATGCAGCGGCTGGACGGCGAGAGGCATGAGCGTTCACTCCCGTGGTGCGGCCGAGCGGCAAGCTCGATGCGCGCCGCTTGAGGCTCGATGGAAAGCTTAATCGAGAGGCCGCTGCCCGATACAGCGCGAGCGTTGCCGTGAGGCGCCCGCGCGCCGGGCTCATTTTCTCTTCGGCGGATGCAGGAAGTCCGGTTGCCAGTCCTCCTGCGCGCGCGCGATGAGGAAGGCGTGGATCGCTTCGACCTGCGCCGGGGTGAGCACCCCCTTGAAGGACTCCATCCCCGCTTGACGAAGCGTGCCGCCGAGCACGATGTCGCGGAAGGCGGCGTGCGCCTGCGGCCCGAGGTGGCGCAGGTCCTTCGTCCCGCTGCCGACCGCGTTCTGCCCGTGGCAGACGGCGCAGTGGCCGCTGTAGAGCGCCTCGCCCGCCCGCACCTCGCTCGCCGGCTCCTCGGTCGCCGGAGGTGGCGGGATCGCGGCCGTCGCAGGCGCGGGTGGCAGCGTCACGCCTTGGACATCGAGCGTGAACACGAGCAGGCGAGCCGGCCCGACCGAGAAGGGCTCATCACCCTGCGTGAGTCCGTGGACGATCGCGCTGTTCCACCCCGCGTTGACGGCGATGTACTGCTTGCCGTGCACCGCAAAGCTGATGGGACCGGCGACCGGCACCGTCTGCACGGGCATCTGCCAGAGCAGGCGGCCGTCGTCGGCGCGATAGATCGCGAGCGTCTTGTCGATCGTGCCCTCGACGAGCAGATTGCCCGCCGTGGCGAGGGTCCCGCCGTTACCCGGATGCGGATACGGAATGCGGAACGCCTCCCTCTGGCGCACCGGATCCCAGGCGAGGAGGTACCCCTTGTCGCGCGTCTCCGCCTCCCGGTTGAGCCGCTTGCGCAGCTGCGGGTAGTTGCCAAAGCCGGCGCCGAGCGTCGTCTCGCCGAGCCGGAAGTGAAACTCCCCATCCGGCACCCGTGAGACGACCATCCACTGCTCCATCGTCGGGATGTACACGAGCCCGGTGAGCGGGCTGAAGGCCATCGGGTTCCAGTTGTGGCCGCCGCCGGCGCTCGGTGTCTGCAGGTGCGGCTGCACCGCGACGTACGCATCCGGATAGACGACGGGCCGTCCCGTCCGCAGGTCGACGCGCGCGGCCCAGTTGCTCGGCACGTACGGCTGCGCGGAGATGAGCCGGCCGCTCGCCCGGTCGAGCACATAGAAGAAGCCGTCCTTCGGCGCGTGCAGGATGACGTGGCGGAGCCGGCCGCCGATCGTGAGATCCGCGAGCATGAGCGGCGCGGTGCAGTCGTAGTCCCACTCCTCGGCGGGGATCTCCTGGTAGTGCCACACGTACCGGCCCGTCCGCGCGTTGACGGCGACGATCGAGCAGAGAAATAGATTGTCGCCGCCGCCCGGACTGCGGAAGGCCTGCGGATGCGGCGAGCCGTTGCCGGTGCCGAAGTAAACGAGGTCGAGCGTCGGGTCGTAGACGATGGTGTCCCAGTCGTTGCCGCCGCCGCCGACCTTCCACCAGGGCCCCGACCAGGTGCGGGCCGCCATCGGCATGACCGAGTCGGAGGCGGCCCCGTCGGGGCCCTTCGCCGGATTCCCGGGGACGATGTAGAACTTCCAGGTCTGCCGGCCGGTCTCAGCATCGTAGGCCGAGACGTATCCACGCGCCCCGAAGTCGCCGCCGCCGTTCCCGATGACGACCTGGCCGTCCGCGATCCGCGGCGCGCCGGTGATCGAGAGCGGCTCGCCCTTCTCGAGCGTCTGGGTGATCCACACCGGCCGGCCGGTCCGGGCATCGAGCGCGATCAGCCGTCCATCGAGCGCGGCGATGAAGATCTTGCCCCGCCACGCGGCGAGCCCGCGGCTCACCGGCCCGCAGCAGGCGAGGCGCGCCCACTCGAGCGGGACCTTCGGATCGTAGGTCCAGAGCACCCTGCCCGTCGCCGCCTCGTACGCCGTCGTCACGTCCCAAGCGGAGACGTTGTAGAGCACGCCGTCGATCTCGAGCGGCGTCGCCTCGACACCCCGGAAGGTGTTGAGGTCGGCGAACCACGCGAGGCGCAGACGGCTCACGTTGCGGTCATTGATCTCGGCGAGCGGACTGAAGCGCTGCTCGCTCCAGGTGCGGCCGTACGACATCCACTGCCCCGGGTCCTGGTCGGCATGCTCGAGCCGCGCCTGGTCCACGTTCGCGCGCCGCGGGCGCATCGGCTGCGAGCAGCCGCCGTTCGCTTCGGCGGACCGCTGCACCCAGGGCGACGGCATCGCGTACGGCAGGGCGCTGCCGATGGTCGCGATGCGCTCGACACGGCCCGCGCGGAACTTCAGCACCGCGATGAGCTCCAGCGTCTCGGGATACGGTGTGCCGGCGGTACCGCTCGCAGTGCGCGCGGCGTGATCGATGAAGGCCGTGGCGACCCCCAATCCGCGGCCGATATCGACGCTGAGGAAGCGCGGATCGCGCAGCTCGCCGCCCGACCGGTGAGCGAGGTCCGCGAGATGGCTCGCCGCGAGCGCGAGCAGGCTCGCGCGCGAGCCGCGCTCGCCGGGCGGCAGCACCCGATCGAGGAGCGGATCGCGCAGGGGCCGAGCAGGATCGGCGAGCGGGCCGGCGCTCGCCTGCGGATCGACGACTACCTCGACCTCGCGGATTCTGCGGTCCCGCACCTCGAGCCGCATCCCGTAGTCGGCCGGATCGCCGTGCTCCTCGACGACGCCGACCCAGGCGACGCTGCCCGTCGCGGGATCGGCCACCTCGATCGGTCGGGCCGACACGCGAGTGACCGAGTTCCATTCGCCCTCGCCGACGTTCATCGAAACGCTGTTCTCCGTGTATCTCACGACCCGCGCCCACGGCAGGCTCGAGGGATCGCGGGCCGCGAGCGCGGCCATGTACCGGTCGGCAAGGCCGATGAGACAGGCCCGATCGCAAGGCGCCGCGCGCTCGCGCGGCGAGGGTGCTGCCTGCGTGAGGGTCGAGGCGGCGGCCGGCTCCGCAGCGGACGGCTGCGCCGCGATCATGCGGTCCGTCCAGGGCGAGTGCATGAAGTAGGGAACGTAGGTGAAGACCGCCTCCACCCGATAGATCCGACCGCCGCGGATCTTGAACGCCTCCATGAGCGAGAGCGAGTTCGGCCACTTGAGGAGCGTGCGATGCTCCTTCCCGTCGGTCGTCGTGTAGTGGTCGAAGCTGTTGTCGTGGTCGAAGAATCCGGTCGCGACGACCACGCCGCGCTCCACGTCGATGAGCGGGAAGCGCCGCTCGCGAACTCGCTTGTTGATGCGGAAGAGCCCGAGCCTGAACTGCGCCTCGCAGCCCTGCGCGACGGCGGCCGACCCGAAGCGGCCGCGCGTCGTGCTGATGCCGTTCTCGGTCCGCTGACAATCCGGATCGAACACGGTGAGCAGGTCGCCGTCGTTGCGCTCCACGGTGCTGAAGTAACCGTTCGCCACGTCGCGCAGGCGCTCGCGCTCCCGGCGCAGCGCCGGCGGGAGCACCTCGGCGAACGAGGGATCGTGGACGAGCTCGCCCGGGTCGCCGAACGGGGCGGGCAGGCCGGTCTTGCGATCCACCACTGTCTCGACCTCGGTAATGCGCCCGTCCAGCACCGCGAGCCGCATGGCGTAGTAGGCCGGCGCGCCGTGCTCCTCGACCGTGCCGAACCAGGCGACGTTGCCGGTGTCCGGATCGGCTGCGAGGAGCGCATCCGGCGATGCGGCCGAGATCGAGCCCCAGAGCCCGCTTCCGATCGGGATCACCACGTCGTTTTCCGTGAACCGCACCGCCTTGCCGAGCGGAACGCGCGCGGGGTCGTGGTGCACGAGGCCGTCCATGTACCGCCTCGCGATGCCGATCAGGCACGCACGGGGGCAGTCGCTCGCCGCGACGGCGCTGCGCTCGCCGTACGCCTGTGCGGCCACCGGACGCGGGGCGAGCGCGACCGCTCCAAGCAGCGCCGCGGCCGCCAGGCCTCGAGCCGCCGCTCCGCGCAACCGCTCACCTCGGAGCATACAGGCTCATCGGCGCGACGCCGCCCGCCGCCCGGTTGGGCGGCGGCGCCCACTCGCCGGTGACGGGATTCGGGTAGTGAAAGGGAAGCAGATAGAAGCTCGGATAGGTGAGATACACCGCCGAGGGCGGCAGATCGGGAGGCGGCGCGAAGCTGTCGGGCCGGGTGTTCGGCACGGCGCCGTCCTTCCATCCTCCGCGGTAGGGCGCGTACATGTTGAACGCCGCGCGCACGGTCTTGAACATCCAGACCCCGCCCTCCTTCACGTACGCGTTCTCGTAGAGGGCATCGCCCCAGATCCCGGTCGCGCCGCCTCCCATGATGAAGGCCGTCCAGCGGCCCTTGGCGCTGCGCCCGTCGGGAGCCACATCGACGATGCCCTGGAACTGCTGATGATTGAGCAGCTCGCCCGCCCGCGTCGCAAGGCCGATCGGCCCGAGGCCCGTGACGAGGTACTCGAGCACCCGCCTGCGACCGATGAAGATCCCGCGGCCGCCGATCTCGTACGTTCCATCCGGCGCGAAGAGCGCCGCGACATCCGGCCACTGCGCCTTGTCCACGTAGTACCCGTAGGCGCGCTGGAGCTTCTCGATCTGCACGCGGTCCTCGAGCAGCTCGACCCGGTGCGCGAGCGCGTTCGTGCTCGCCTGCAGCGCGCGAAGACTCGCCGGCATTCCGGGCGGACCTGCCACGTCCTGCTCGATGGAGGGCGTCGCCTCGGCGACCGGGTTGCCGTAGTGGTAAGGCGGAAGATACACACCCGGCAAGGCGCGGTAGATCTCGGTCGGCGGGCGATCCGGCGGCAGCGTGGCGCTCGGCCCATCGAGCGGCAGGTCGCCCGCGCCCCAGCCCCGATCGTAGTCCGCGAAGAACGTGACGTAGAAGTGCAGCTTGCTGATCCTCCACACCCCGCGCTCGTTGACGTACTCGTTCTCGTACTCGCCCTCGCCCCACTCCCCCCGGCCGTCCCGCGCGAGCATCACGTCGCTGCGCCAGCGCGCCTTGGCCGTGCGGTTGTCCGCCGCCACGTCGATGATCGGCTGCAGCATCGGGTAATCGTTGAGCTCGCCCTCCTCGAGGCCCTGCGGGCCCATGAGCGAGAGCGCCTGGCGAATGTGCGCGCGTCCGACGTAGACGCCTTGCTGTCCGTACTCGTACGTCGCTCGCCGGCTGAAGAGCGCGGCGGCGCTGTCCCACAGGCCCTTGTCGATGTAGTAGCCGTAGGCGGCCTGCAGGCTCTCGATCTGCTCGTGCGACTCGAGGCGCGCGAGCTCGCGCGCCGATCGCGCGATCGATGCCTGCAGCTGCACGGTCTCGGCGGTCTCGTGAGGCTCGGCGAGCGCGGCCAACGCGGCAGACTGTCGCAGCGTGTCCGTCCCGCCGCCTGCGGGGTTGCGGTAATGAAAGGGCGGCGTGAACGGATCGGGAAAGGGCCTGTAGCGCACCGTCGGTGGGCGATCCGCCGGAAACGCCTTACCGACGGCGGACGTCCAGTCGCCCGTCACGGCCTTGAGCCTCGCCCAGCCCCCCTCATACGGGGCGACGAAGGTCGGGTACTCGTGCAGCCTCCAGATCCTCCAGACGCCGTCGCGCTTGACGTACTCGCTCTCCTCGATTCCGGTGCCCCACTCCGCATCGTGGTGGTAGTGGCCGAGCAGCGCGATCTCACGCCACCGGCCCTTCGCGGTCTTGCCGTCCGGCGCCACGTCGACCACCGGCTGAAGCTGCATGCGGTGATAGATCTGGCCGTAGGGCAGGCCCGGCCCGGGATTGCCTCCTCCATCGAGCACCAGCCGCTCGCGGATCCGCGCTTTGCCGACGTAGACCCCGTCCACGCCGATCTCGAGCGTCGCGTCGTCGGCGAAGAGGTCTGCGGCCTCGTCCCAGTAGCCTTTGTCGAGGTAGTAGCCGAACGCTCGCTGCAGCTTCCTCACCGCGGCGGCGTCCTCGATCCGCTGTGTCGCGACGTCGAGCGCCGCGATCGCAGCCTGCAGCCGCGCGGCCGTGCGAATCTCGCCCGGCGCACCCGTCGCACTCGGCGCACTCGGCGCACTCGGCGCACCCGCCGCCCGCACCGGATGGCCGGCGCCCGCCGCAGCGAGGGCGGCGCACGCGAGAAGCGCAGCCCGACTCAAGGCGCGACGCTGCGCCGGCTCACGGGCCCATATGGCGCAGGCCGCGTCTGCCGCGGTCTCCGCGGTCTCCGCGCACGGGTCGTCTGCCGCCCCTCTCCCCCACGCCACAGATCAATGCACCGCGGGGATCAGGGCGCTCGGTGGCCCCGGGCGGGATTCACGGCGGTGCGCGCGGGACCCGCGCGGGCGAGCGCTCGCGGCGCGGTCTCGCGCAGTCCCAGGGCGAGCACCGCGGCGACGATCGTGAGTCCGAGCATGATCCAGAGCGGCGCCTGCAGCCCCACCCGGTCCGCGGCATAGCCGGCGATCGACGGGGACAGCACGCCTCCGAGCACCTCTCCGGTGCCCATGCAAAGGCCGAGCACGGTCGCCCGCAGGTGCGGATCGACACTCTCGGAGGGCACGGTCGCCATGAACAGCGGAAAGATGCCGGTGAGGCCCCAGCCCACGAAGAAGATGGCGGCGAGCACCCACACCGAGCCCACGAAGTACAGCGCCCCGAGGGGCAGGATCACCCCGATGAGCGGCATGGCGATCATCAGGGGCCGGCGGCCGATCCGGTCGGAGAGGCCGGAGACGACGAATGCGCCGATCGTGGCCGAGATGCCGAGCGTGCCCATCAGCCAGCCCTCGGTCTGCGGGGTGTACTGCCGCACCTTGGTCAGGTAAAGCGGCATGAAGGCCCAGCAGACGACGAGATAGGACACGAGGAGGATGCCGATGAGGGCGCACAGGACGACGTTGCGCTCGGAAAGCGCGGCTCGCATGAGTCCCTCGGCGGCGCGCGGTCCGTGCGCGGCGGGCGGCTCCTCCCGTGGCGCCCTGAGGTACCGCCACAGCAGCAGCGCGGCGACGAAGCCCGGCACGCCGGCGAGAAAGAACGCGTGGCGCCAGCCGTACGCGGCGGCGAACGAGGCGAGGACGACCGGCGCGACGAAGGAGCCGAGCAGGTTCGATCCGAAGTTCTGCGTCACGCCCATCGCGAGGCCCCGATGCTGCGAGCGGACCTCGCTCGCGACGATCGCCTGGCTGATCGGCATGATCCCGCCCTCGGCCGCTCCCATGAGCAGGCGCGCCCCGAGCAAGACGGCGAAGGAGGCCGCGATCCCCGAGAGGAACGAGCAGGCCGAGAAGGCGAGCGTCGCGACGATGAGCACGCCCTTGCGGCTGCCGGTCTTGTCGGACACGAACCCGATCCCGAAAGCCGCGCCGGCCCACGTGAGCGACAGCGCGCTCGAGAGCAGGCCCACCTCCGTATCGCTCAAGCGCAGGTCGGGCTGCACGAACGGCATGAGAAAGCCGAGCGCGTTGCGGTCGAAGAAGACGATCCCGAAGGTGACGCTGAGCAGCGTCACGATCATGGTCTGGTACAGAGGGGATGACGCGCCGACCGCTTCGGCCGCGGTCGCTCGCGTGACGCTCACCGGCTCGGCGCTGCTCATCGGCCCCCCGCTGCCCGGCTCCACCGATGCGCCGCTCGCTGGGGCGCGCGCGGCGTGACTCTGAGCCGTTTACCCTGCATCATCGCGCCAACGTTAGACCAGGCCTCGTCAAATTGAAAGCGTACGCTGCCCTTCACAGGCGCCGGTGTGCCCCGTCGATCGGCGCGTGCCGCAGGCCGCGGCTGCGGCCTGCGGGGAGGGTGCGATGACGGCGAGCGATTCGACCATCGACGTCGCGGCGGTCATCGAGAGCCGCGCGCTCGGCCGGGCTGCCGTACGGCTGGCGCTCGCCTGCTGGCTCGTGACGTTCTTCGACGGCTACGACATGAACGTCATCGGGTTCGCCGCCCCCTATTTCGCTCCCGCCTACCACCTCGACAAGCTCATGCTGGGCCACATCTTCAGCTCGGCGCTCGCCGGAACGCTTCTCGGGGGTTTCCTCTTCGGCTCTCTCGGCGATCGGATCGGGCGCCGCGCCGCCATCATCGCCGCGACGGCGATCTTCGGCGCGCTGACGCTCGCTCTGTCGCTCGCGAGCGGGTACTGGTCCTTCATCGCGCTGCGCTTCGCGGCCGGACTCGCGCTCGGCGGGGCGATCCCGCTCACCTGGGCGCTCGGCACGGAGTACGTCGCGACGCGCTACCGCGCGACGATGGTGACGCTCATCATGCTCGGCTACGGGCTCGGCGTGAGCGCCGCCGGGCCGATCAGCGTCGCGCTCATTCCGCGGCTCGGCTGGCTTGCGGTGTTCACCTTCGGTGGAGCGGCCTCGCTCGTCGCGGCGATGCTGCTCGTCGCGGTGTTGCCGGAGTCGCTGCGCTTTCTCGCAGCGAGCGGCCGCCGGGCGGACCTGCTGGCGCGCGCCGTCCGCGCCCTCGCGCCCGAGCGGGAGATTCCGGCGAGGGCTCGATTCGTGCTTTCCGATGAGGCGCAGGAGGAAGCGCGCTCCGGCCCCGGCGAGCGTGACGCCGCGGCCCGGCTCGATCGCGACGCGGCAAGCCCGCACGGCGCGTGGTGGAGCAAGGCTGCGCACTACCTCGCCCCGCTCTTTCGCGGCGACCTGCGCTGGATCACTCCGCTCCTGTGGGCCGGCTACATCGTGAGCTCGATGACCACCTTCTTTCTCACCTCGTGGGGCCCGATCGTGTACGAGGGTCTCGGGTTCACGAGGAGCTCGGCCGCCTGGGTCACCTCCGGCAACTCCTTTGCCGGCATGCTCGGCGGCCTCGCCCTCATGCGCTTCACCGACCGGCTGGGCGTCGCGAGCCTCGCCGTCCTCGCGCTCACCGCGGTGCCGCTGCTGCTCGTTGCGGGCTTCGCGCACATGGGTGAGGCCGCGTTCATCGCGCTCATCCTGCTGCTCAGCGTCTTCCTGAGCGGCAGCCACTTCGGCATCACGAGCATCACCGGGATCTTCTATCCGACGGCGCATCGGGGGCTCGGGACCGGATGGGCCTCCTCGATCGCGAAGATCGGATCGATCGCGGGTCCGTGGATCGGCGGGATCGTGCTTTCCTCGCGGCTGCCTCTGCAGCAGACCTTCGCGGTCATGGCGATCTGCCCGGCCGCGCTCGGGACCTGCATGCTCGCGATCGGAACGCTGCAGCGCCGTGCGCAGCGCAGTGCCGTCGCGGCACCACGGCGCCCGCATCCCTCGGCGGCCGGTCAGGGCCTGTAATCGCCGGTCAGGTCCCGTGCGGCCGGTCAGGGCCTGTGCGACCGGTCAGGGCCGGTGCGGCAAGTTGTACATCACCTTGCCGCTCGGGAACTTCACGCTCACGTCGAATCCACCCTTCTCGCCGTCCTTGAGCGGATGGATGGTGAGCTCGACCTTATCGCCCGGCTTCAGGGTGTTGATGTTCCAGCCGACGCGCACCAGGTAGTTGGGACTCATCCCCTCGATTCCGTACTCGTCGATGCCACCGCTCTCATTCGGCACCTCAAAGACGATCCAGGTGTGCGGGTTCTGCCAATCGAACCGACGCACGGTGCCCGTCAGGGTCACGTTCTTCCGCATGTCGAACATGGCGGTCGAGTGATGCGCGAGCGCGCTCCCGGCCGCGAGGGCCGACGCCGCCGCGAGTCCCGCGGTCGCCGCTCGAACGAGCTTCATCATCTAGGGGAACTCCTGTTGAGACATCTATCCGGGCCGCCGTGGCGTTCGCGTCCGTGCCGCTCGCCCTCTCGCTCTCAAGGACCGCCGATGCGCTCGCCGGGACGCCCGTTCGGCGTGGCGCTGTCGCGATTGCCTTCCTCGCAAACGTACTCGAGCAGGTCGCCCTTCTCCCGCACGTACGGGAGGGTCACGGTCCAGGGCTTCACGAGCACTGGCGGATCGATGATGGTCCGAGTGATCTGCATGTGATCGTGGTCGACCTCGCGGATGCGCTCGATGATGCGCATCGCCACATCGTGCGAGACGCCCGAGGCGATTCCCCCGCCGGTATGCGGGCCCGGGCCCGTGTCCGGGAGCACTCCGACGGTGTCCACGACGAGCGTATCGCCGTCCCAGTGGCCGATCGAATCGCCCTGGAACGTCGGCGCGAGGGTGCTCGCCTCAGGGTGCGGGCGGCCGTCCGTGTAGACCGTGCGCTCCTGCTCGTAGGCCTCGATCAGGATGACCACCTTGCCCGGATTGAACAGGAACTCGATCGGGTACGGCTGGGTCATGATCTGCGGCATGCCCGGCGGCAGGCAGTTCGCCGTCTGGGGCTGCACGTCCTCTCCGAACTTCTGCTTCGAGATGAAGGAGGTGTATTCGGCCTCGGCCTTCGGGGTGAGATCCTCCTCCGGAGACATGCCTCCGAGAAGGCTCAAGTTGTGCTCCCAGTCGAGCTGCCAGATGCCCTGCCAGTCGGGGAGCTTCGCGACCTGCGCCCACGTGCGTCCCTGGTTCCCGCGATACGTGGATGCCCCGGACGCCGGCACCACGGCCACGCCGAGGATCGCCGCCGCAGCGAGAGCCATCCCGATCGTCGGCCAAACGCCTTTCACGCCCACTCTCATCGTCGGCCCCTCGCTTTGACGGCGGACCCGGCACGGCGCGCCGTTCGGGCACACGCCCGCTCGCGCGTAGAGTAGTCCACGATGCCGGCGGACGACAGCCCTACCGCCGCGAGGCTTGAGATTCAAGCTGTTATTCCGGGCAGTCACAGTATACGCTCGAGCGCAAATGCGCGCGGTGCCGCGCGGCGATCGGGGCGGGGGCGTTGTCATGTCAAAAACTCAGGGCGCGGTGCTGATGGTCGGCAGCGTGCCCGTCGCGACCGCCGAGGAGACGTTCCGGACGGTCGGCTCGGGCCTCGGCGAGCTGCTCGTCGGAATCTCCGACGGCGAGCCGGGCTTTCGCAACAAGTGGATCGTCTTCAACGCCCCCTACGTGTTCGAGCCGAACGCGGCGCTCGAGGCGGTCAACAAGCCGAAACCGAATCGCGACCGCAGCGTCTACGCCGAGCTCGAGGACTGGGTGCCGACGAGCTGGGAGGAGATGTGGCGCTTTCGAGTCCGCGACGGAGTGAAATCGGTCTCCTTCGATAATCTTCACTATGCGGAGTTCGC
>JASHTK010000334.1 GCA_030040575.1 Gammaproteobacteria bacterium | reverse complement strand
ACCCGCCGACCTGGACGATGCCGCGCTGCAGTGGCGCGCGCGCGCCGCCCTCTGGTCGCGCGACTGGCGACTCGTGTCGGCATCGATCGCCGCGATGGCGCCCGAGACGCGCGCGACTCCGCGCTGGCGCTACTGGGCCGCGCGCACCGCCCGGGCGCTGCGCCATCCGCAGCGCGCGCGGCAAATCTATGAATCGTTGCTCGCGAGCGATGACTACTACTCGGCGCTCGCCTCGGCGCGCCTGAAGCGGCCCGTCGCGCCGCATCCGCAGGCGCTTCCGGTCGACCCGGTCGTGCTCGCCGCTCTCGAGGGCCTGCCGGCGCTCGTGCGGGCGCGCGAGCTGTTCCTCTGCGGGATGCAGCCCCAGGCGGCCGCCGAATGGCGCTCCGCTTACGACTCGCTCTCCGCGGGCGAGCGTCTGCAGGCGATCCACCTCGCGCAGAGCTGGGCATGGTACGAGCAAGCCGTCGAGACCGCCGCCGACCAGCACGTGTTCAACGACTACGCCCTGCTTTATCCGCGGCCGTACGATGCGGCGGTGAGCACCGCCGCACATCTCGCGCAGCTCGCGCCGGACCTGCTCTACGGCATGATCCGTCAGGAGAGTCTGTATCGGGTCGATGCGGTCTCGCCCGCGGGGGCCGTCGGATTGATGCAACTGATGCCGGAGACGGCGCGCCGCACGGCCCGCTACTGGAAGCTCGCGAATCCCGCGCCGGGGGACCTGCTCGACCCCGCCGTCAACGTCTCCCTCGGTGCGGCCCGCCTGCGCATGCTGCTCGATCGGTTCGACGGGCAGATTCCCGTCGCGCTCGCCGGCTACAACGCCGGATTGACCGCCGTGACGCACTGGCTGCCGCCGAAGCCGATCGACGCCGACGTGTGGATCGAGAACATTCCCTACAACGAGACCCGGGAGTACGTGGAGCGGATTCTCTGGCACAGCCTGCTCTACACCTGGCTGCGCAGCCCCGGGGAGGCGCAGCGCGCGGACGCCTGGCTCTCGGAGGTGAGGCCGCTCGCGAGCCCCGAGGAAGCCGACCGCGTGGCCGCCGCGAGGTAAGGGAATCCGGCGGCGGCTCGGCCGAGGAGGCCCGCGCGAGGAGGCCGGAGTCTCGAACGGATCACATCGCAGCCGGCGCGACAGGCATATCGTCATCTGATGCCCGTCGCGCTCCGACCGAACCCCGGTGATGTGCCCGATTCACCGTACGCCGCGGCGCTGCGGCGGCCCGAGCCGCGCGGGCGCTTCAGTCCGGAGCTCGAAGCGGAGTTCCTGCGGATCGACCTCACCCGCGACCGCGTCCTGATCCGCACCATCTCGACGTGCGCGGTCGCCCTCGCGACCGGCCACCTCATCGAGCAGATCGCGAGCGCCGAGGCGACCGTGCTCGTGCTCGCCGAGATGGCCTTCATCATCGCCACCTCCCTCGCGCTCGCCTGGCTCGCCTGGAGCGCGGCCTTCGAGCGGCGGTATCGACCCTGGGCGAGCGTGCTCGTGCCGGCTCGAGGCGCGGTCGCGGCCGCGCATGTCGCACAGGCTGCCGCGCACGGGCAGATCGTGCTGCTCATGGTGGTCCCCGTGATGCTGATCAGCATGTACTTCTTCCTCGGGCTGCGATTGCGCGCGGCGGTGGTCTCTGCCGCGCTCGCGGCGGTTTCCTTCGCCGTGGCTGCCGTGCTCTACGGTCTTGCTCCCCCGATCGCGCTGCGCTCCGACCTCTACGTCCTCGCGATGCTGATCGGCGGGGCGATCGCGGCGCGTCAGCTCGAGAGCCGCGCGCGCAGTGGCTTCCTCGAGAGCCACCTCATCGCCGAGCTCGCCCAGCGCGACGCCTTGACCGGGACGAAGAATCGCCGCGTGTTCAACGAGCACCTTGCCCGCATCTGGCAGCGAGCCCTCGCGGATCGACGGAGCCTCGCGATCCTGCTGATCGACGTCGATCACTTCAAAGCCTACAACGACCTCTACGGGCACCTCGCGGGCGATGAGGCGCTGCGCAGCGTCGCCCGGACGGTCCAGGCATTCGTTCAACGCCCGCTCGATGTCCTCGCCCGATACGGCGGGGAGGAGTTCGCCGCGATCCTCTACGACGTTCCGAGCGATGAGGCGCGGGAGGTCGCCGAGCGCATGCGCCAGGCGGTGATGGATCTCAATATTGAGCACCGCGGCTCGCGCACCGCCGAGATGGTGACCATCAGCATCGGCGTCGCGGCCATCGAGCCTGCCGCGGGGCGCGAGTGCTCCGGTGCGCTGCAGCTCGCCGATCAGGCGCTCTACGAGGCGAAGGTCCGGGGCCGCAACACGGTCGAGCTCATGGACGAGGGGGAGTACCGGCTCCTCGTGACCGGGGTGTTCTCGAAGGACCTCGCCCCGGTCCGCCGCCGCGGCGAGAGCGCCGCCGCCTACGCGTCCGGGGCAGGGCGCGCGCGCTGATTCATCAGGATCTTGCGCCGGCGCGCGAGCTCCTCGGGGCTGAGCTTCGAGTAATCCTCCGCGAGCTCCTCCCCGACGCGCATCCCGCGCTCGACGGCGGGGCGGCCGCCGAGCTCCTCGAGCCAACGCTTGACGTGCTTGAACTCGCCGAGGTCCTGGCCGAGCCTCTCCCAGCCGGTCGCCCAGGGATAGCAGATCATGTCCGCGATGCTGTACTCCCCCGCGAGGTAGCGGCGGTCGTAGAGCCGGTGGTTGAGCACGCCGAACAGGCGGTTCACCTCATCGTCGAAGCGGCGCACGGCGTACTTCAGGTCTCCGTTCGCCGGATCCTGCGCCGCGCGACGGAAGTGGCCGCACTCCCCGGACTTCGGCCCCTGATTGGCCATCTGCCACATCACCCACTCAGCCACCTCGTACTTCTCGCGCGGGGCCTGAGGCCAGAACCGCCCCGATTTCTCCGCGAGATACATGAGGATGGCGCCGGACTCGAACACCGAGATCGGCGCCCCGCCCCCGAGCGGCTCCCGATCGAGGATCGCCGGCATGCGGTTGTTCGGGCTCAAGGCGATGAAGTCCGGCTTGAACTGATCCCCGCGGCCGATGTTGACCGGCACCACTCGATAGGCGAGGCCGCACTCCTCGAGCATGATCGTCACTTTCTTGCCGTTCGGCGTCGGCCAGAAGTACACCTCGATCATCGTACGGACTCCTGCATCGGCCGTGGTCGGCGCACCCCGCGTTGGATGCGCCCGCCGCATTATCCCCGATGCCTCTCGCCGTCTGATAGGCCTCGGGGGAGGCGTGAGCCGGGTCTCATGCCAGGCACTTATATACTTAGAGACAACCGCCTTTTCTCCGGCGCAAACCGAGGTGATAAGGTGCACAGTGAGTGACTTCAGGCCCTCGAAAAGGAGTTGCGCCCGTGAGCGGCAATGCGCGTGCAACGGCAGCGCAGAGCCCACCGTCCCCGGATCCCTTGGCGCTCGCGCCCCTCTCGGCCGCGCTCGCGGCGGAGGTGCGAGCCCTCGTTGCCAAGCTCGACCGGGAGCAGCGCTTGTGGCTGAGCGGCTTTCTCGCCGGCGTGGAAGCCGAGCCGGGCGCCGCTCCAGCCGCCCCGACCGCGCCCCCGGAGCCCGCGCGGCCTGCCGTCACCGTGCTCTTCGGCTCCCAGACCGGCAACTCCGAGCGCCTCGCCAAGCAGCTCGCCGAGCGTCTCACCGAGCGGGGGATCCGCTTTGCGCTGCTCGATATGTTGCAGTGCAATAGGACACAGTTGCAGGAAGCCCAAACGCTCCTCCTCATCGTGAGCACGCACGGCGATGGGGACCCGCCCGAGCGTGCGGTGCCGCTCAGCGAGCTGCTCGCGGGCCGCAAGGCGCCCCGGCTCGATCACGTGCGCTACTCGGTGCTCGCCCTCGGGGACTCGAGCTACGAGCGGTTCTGCGAGGCCGGTCGGCAGTTCGATGCGCGGCTCGAGGCGCTCGGCGCCGCGAGGCTTTATCCGCGGGAGGAGTGCGATGTGGACTTCGACGCTCCCGCGTCGCGGTGGATCGAGGGCGTCCTCGGCAAGCTCGAGCAGTCGCTCGGCGCGGCGACGCTTCGGGTCCGCGCGGAGCCCGGGCCGGACCGCAAGTCGGCCTCGGTCTCGAACGCGTACACCCGCAAGAACCCCTACTCGGCCCCGGTGCTCGCCAACCAGCGCCTGACGGCCGCGCGCTCCACGAAGGACGTACGACACCTCGAGCTCTCGCTCGAGGGCTCGAACATCCGCTACGAGCCCGGCGACTCGATCGGCATCGTGCCTCGCAACCGGGTCGAGGACGTGGAGGCGCTCCTCGAGCGGCTCGCCTTCAGTCCCGACGCTCCCGTGCAGGGGGACTCGCAGGCGGCGATCCCGCTGCGCCAGGGGCTCACCGAGCGGTTCGAGATCGGAACGGTGAGTCGGCCCTTCCTCAAGCGCTATGCCGAGGCCACCGGCTCGGGCGAGCTCGCCTCGATCGCCTCCGCCGCCGACGGTGACCTCGCGCGCTATGCACGCGGGCGCCACCTGATCGATCTCCTCGCCGAGCATCCGCCGAAGGGCCTCGACGCCGCAGCGTTCGCGCGCCTGCTGCCTCCGCTCGCGCCGCGCCTGTACTCGATCGCCTCGAGCCAGCACGCGGTCCCCGACGAAGTCCACCTCACGGTGAGCATCGTGCAGTACGAGTCGTTCGGGCGTCCGCGCTGGGGCGTCGTGTCGGGCGCTCTCTCGAGCCTACCCGCCGAGGACG
>JASHTK010000333.1 GCA_030040575.1 Gammaproteobacteria bacterium | reverse complement strand
GTCGCTCCTCGAGCGTCGAGGGGCGCTCCTCGTAGATCGCCGTCGTGGTCGCCACCACGTCGTTGTAGAGGGCGAGGATCTGCGGCAAGTCCGCGTCCGTGGCGTCGCGAATCAGCATGGCGGCTCTCGGTGGCGCGAGGGGAGTGTGTATGATATTCGCGGGCGGACCATTGCATGGCACGAAGGCTCGAGAAGCTCCTCACCGGCGGGTCCTTCTTTGAAGGACCGCGCTGGCGAGACGGACGCTGGTACATCTCCGATTTCTACCAGCACCACGTCCTCGCGATCGAGGAGAGCGGCGCGGCGCACGAGGTGCTCACGGTCCCCGAGCAGCCCTCCGGGCTCGGATGGCTGCGCGACGGCTCGTTGATCGTCGCCTCGATGCGCGACCACAAGCTGCTCCGCCGCCGCCCGAACGGGCAGGTGAGCGTTCACGCCGACGTCTCCGCCTTCTGCGGCGGCTGGCTGAACGACATCGTCGTGGACGGGCACGGGCGGGCCTGGTGCGGCAACTTCGGCTACGATCATTTCGCCGGCGAGTCGCCGCGCACGACGAACCTCATCCGGGTCGATCCGGACGGCAAGGCGACGCTCGCCGCGAGCGACCTCCACTTTCCGAACGGCTCGGTCGTGACGCCCGACGAGAGGACCTTGATCGTCGGGGAGACGACCGGCGCGCGCTACACGGCCTTTACCATTGCCGATGACGGGACGCTCAGGAACCGCCGCGTCTGGGCATCGCTGCCCGACCTGGTTCCCGACGGCTGCTGCCTCGATGCCGAGGGGCGGATCTGGTCCGCCGACCCGCACGATTCGCGCGCGCGCCTCATCGCCGAGGGCGGCCGGGTGATCGAGGAGATCAGGACGCCGGCCGGAACGGCGCCGTTTGCCTGCATGCTGGGCGGCGGCGACGGCAGGACGCTGCTGCTCGCCTGCTCTCCGCCCGGCGTCGGCGCGGGCCGCGAGGGCAAGACCGACGGCTGCCTCCTCACGACGCGCGTGGACGTTCCGCGCGCCGGTTACCCCTGACCCGCCGATCCGACCGGGTGGCTGCACACATGGCGAAGAAGCTCGACGTGAACTCGGCGCGAGCCGTGATCGGCTCGCGCTATCCTCCCCCCTACGATCGCCCCTGCGCCGAGCGCTTGCGGCGCTGCCTCGGAGATCTCGCGGGGCTCACGCAGTTCGGGGTCAACCTCACGCGACTGCCGCCGGGATGCTGGTCGAGCCAGCGGCACTGGCACACGGCGGAGGACGAGTTCATCTTTGTCGTCGAGGGCGAGATCGTCCTCGTGACGGACTCCGGCACGGAGAGCCTGCGCGCGGGCGAGTGCGCGGGATTCAAGGCCGGTGCCGCCGATGGCCACCACCTGCAGAACCGATCGAGCCGCGACGCCGTCGTGCTGGAGATCGGGACTCGGCGCCCGGAGGAGGACGAGGTGTCCTATCCGGACATCGACCTCAAGGCGCTGAAGGGCCGTTCCGGCTACGTGCACTTGAGCGGCGCGCCGTACCCCGGCGGGAAGCCGCGCAATCCCGCATCAGGCGAGTAGGGTGGGGGATCGTCTAACGGTAGGACACCGGACTTTGACTCCGGCAATCGTGGTTCGACCCCACGTCCCCCAGCCATCCGAGGTCGCGTCAGGCGCGCTCGGGAGCTCGCAGAAAGCCGCGGCGTGCCCCTGCCGTGAGGGGGAGGCGACAGGAGCGCGCCGCGTTGCTAGCAAACCGACGAGGGCAGCGTGAGCCCCTCGCTCTCGAGGAACGGATCGATGCTCGCCTCTCCGGCGATGCGCTGCGTGTGGATGCACGAGGGTTCGCCGCGGGAGGCGGAGCGAACGTAGTCGGGGCAGTCGCAGGCCCATGAGGGGTGCCCGGACCCGTCACGCGACTCTTGGACCCGATGACCGTGAACGAAGTATGTCCGCTGCGATGGCGCGCTTCTTCTCACACCACTCAGGCTCACGAGCATCGCCTCCTGCCGGCATCGGCCACTCCGGTGGCCTCGCTCCTTGTAAGCAAATCTGATGCCAGGGGCGGCCGGCCCGCGCGCGGGTACAAGTGTCTGATTCGCGGGGCGTGTCCGGCACGGCGCCGAGCCAGATCGCACTGATCGTGTGCGCCGCAGGTCCGGCTGCACCAATGTCGGATCCGGCTCGCGCTCGGTCCCCCGAATTCCCGCCGAAATTCAGCGCCGGCGCGCCTGGCACGCGCGTTGCAGCGAGACTCGAGCATGAAGGCGATTTCCCCGCCCGAGCTGGAGGACAGCTTGCTGCGCGCCGAGACGGCGCCCGGGGCCGCGCTCGACAAGCTTGCGGTCTTTCTGGTCGCGGCGTTCGAGGCAAGACGCGAGCGGGGACTGCTGTTCCAATTTCAGTCGGTCGACGGGGTGCCGCCGGTCGAGCTCAAGCGCCTGCTCGAGCGTGACTTGATGACGCGCACCCGCCTCAAGCGGCTGCTGCTGCGAGGCCAGCGCGACGGGTCGCTCGCCCTGAGGAGCCCCGACACCGCCTGTGCGCTCATCTTTGCCTCCCTGCAGGCGACGGTGGACATCGCGAGCGGGCCCGAGCAGCGCATGTGGGACGCCGAGCTCATCGAGCTGCTCCTCGCCGCGCTCGCCGAGCCGCATCCGCAGGAGGTGGTCGGGAGGCGGGAGAGCCCGCCGGTGCTCGGCGGAACGCTCGCGGGCGAGGCGCTGCCGGACGCGCCGATGCAGGAGGTGCCGCTCTAGGGGGAAGTGCCGCCGCCTGCGCTAGGCGGCCCCCCGGCCCGGGGGGCGCTCGCCGGGATGACGCTCAACAGCTCCACCTCGAACTTCAGCAACGAGCCGGGCGGAATCTGCGGCGGGCTGTTCGATCCGTAGGCGAGCTCCGGCGGGATGTAGAGTTCCCACTTCGCGCCCGGTCTCATGAGGGCGAGAGCTTCCTGCCAGCCCTTGATCACGCCGTTCACCTGGAACTGGGCGGGCTTGCCGCGGCGGTAGGAGCTGTCGAACTCCGTCCCATCGAGGAGCGTGCCGCGGTAGTTCACGACGACATCATCCCCGGGGCGCGGGGGCGCGCCGCTGCCGGCGCGCAGCACCTTGTACTGAAGTCCGCTCGCGGTCGTCACGACG
>JASHTK010000332.1 GCA_030040575.1 Gammaproteobacteria bacterium | reverse complement strand
ACCCGGGCGTCGGGGTGTATCTCGATGGCGTGTACCTCGCCCGCACGATCGGCGCGAATCAGAACCTGCTCGACGTGGACCGCATCGAGATCCTCGAGGGACCGCAGGGCACGCTCTTCGGCGCGAACACCATCGGCGGCGCGATCAACATCGTCACCCACAATCCCGGGGACGAGTATCGATTCACCGCCGTCGCGCAGGGCGGCAGCTACGACCAGCGCAACTTCGCCTTCACCGCCGACCTGCCGATCATCAGCCACACGCTGCTCTCGACCATCACCGTCTCCTCGCAGCAGCAGGACGGCTACCAGCAGATCATTCCGTATCCCGCCGACTCGGTCTACGGCGAGACCCCGTTCGTCGTCG
Source organism: Gammaproteobacteria bacterium (assembly GCA_030040575.1). Classification (GTDB taxonomy): domain Bacteria; phylum Pseudomonadota; class Gammaproteobacteria; order Steroidobacterales; family Steroidobacteraceae; genus JASHUC01. The sequence goes on along the minus strand of JASHTK010000332.1, from coordinate 6,381 downwards.
ACCCGCAGGACGCCTACCCCAAGGCGCCGAACGAGGAGACCTTCTCGGCGAACGGCGGACAGAATCTACAGGTGATCCGCGGCAAGGTCCTGTGGAACTTGGCGGACAATTTCAAGGTCACCTTCACGGGCGACTGGTCGCATGAGAACCAGCCCGGCATGCCGGAGACCGTGCTCGCGGTCTACACCGACCCCGCGAACATCACCGGCTGGATCTACAACACCTGCATCAGCAGCTCCCCGGCGACGCTCGCCGGTCTCAGCAAGCCCGTCGCCTCCGGCGGCACGGGAATCGATTTCACCCTGCTCTGCGGACCGCGTGCGGCGGGGACGGGCCTCGCGCCGGGCGGCGCGGCGCTCGCCGGAGCCGGTTACGTCGGCGGCCCGCCGGGCCCGTACAACGCCACGACCGCCGGGGCGGATTACGAGGGATCCGCCGACCCGCGCCTCTACTGGGACTACGCCGCGACGGACACGGGCAACATCGATGAGACCTACGGCGACGGCCCGAACTTCGCCTACTACAACGCGTTCGGCGACTCGATCACGATGGACTGGAACCTCAACGATCAAATCGAGTTGAAGTCCATCACCGGGTACCGGCAGATCGCCTGGGATATCGGCACGGATCTCGACGGCACGCCCGAGTCGATCCAGGAAGTGACGGACAACCAGCACCAGTGGCAGGTCTCGCAGGAGTTCCAGATCCTCGGCAAGGCCCTCGATAACCGCCTCAACTACGTGGGCGGCATCTACTACTTCAACGAGGGCGGATTCGAGCACGACTTCGTGCCGTTCGAGGGTCTGATCTACATCTACGACTACACGAACGACGTGAACAACACCGATGCGGCCGCATTCTTCCACCTCGATTATCAGGCGACGGACCACCTGAGCTTCACGGCCGGGGCGCGGTACACGGATATCTGGTCGACCTTCAACGGCGGCCAGGCGGACCTCAACGGCTTCACGTACAAGATCACGGGCTGCTATCCGCCGAGCGCCTCGGCCTCGCTCATCGGCGCGCCGGCGTACCTCACCTGTCAGGAAGCGCTCGGCTTCCCCGATCCGGCCGAGCCGCTGCGATATGTGCCGAACACCACGGACGCGCAGAACTGGCGCCCGTTCGATCCGACGGTCGGCACGCAGTATCACTTCACGGACGATGTGATGGCCTATCTCAGCTGGAGCAAGGGCTTCAAGCAGGGGGGCTGGACGACGCGCCTATCGGTTCCGGTGCCGACGACCGCCGGTCTGCGGTTCGGGCCCGAGACCGACAACACCTGGGAGCTCGGCTTGAAGTCCGAGTGGCTGGACCACCACCTGCTCGCCAACGCCGACATCTTCTATACGCACTACAACAACGTCCAGCTCAACGTGCAAACAGGAGCCTCGCCCGTCTACCTGAACGCGGGCAATGCGATCATCAAGGGCGCCGAGATCACGATGGACGCGGTCGCGAAGGGCGGCTTCTCGATGCGGTTCTGGGGAGCGTATCTCGACGACTACTACACGTACGTCAATCCGACGATCGGCATTCCCGCGAACCCGAGCCCCATCACGGGCGCGGAAGTGGTCGGCATTCCGCTCGACGCACAGCTGCCGAAGACGCCGCGGTTCAAGCTCGGAGCGGGCCCGCAGTACACCTTCGCGCTGCCGAACTCCGCGAGCATCCTGATCAACGCGATGTACACGTACACCACGAAGATGTACAACGACTCGCTCAACACGGTGCTCCTCATGCGGCCGACCACGCGTGACCTCAACGCGGCGATCCACTACATCTCGCCCGATGACGGCTACGAGGTGGCCTTCGGCGGAACGAATCTCACGAACGACCGCTACCTCACCACCGGCTCCCTGAATCTCACCGCCGGCGAGGTGGTCGGTACCTACGACGCTCCGATCGAGTGGTACCTCAACGTGAGAGTCAACTTGGGCGGCGGCACCAAGTAAGTCTCGATGCGCCACGAGGCGGGGGCGAGTCCCTCCGCCTCGTGACACCCCGCATCCCCACTTAGAGCACGCCGGCGCGACGTCGACGGGACGTGCGCTTCCGGCAATGGGCCACGACGACGCTGCGCGAGCATCTCGTGCGGGGCTACACGCTCGACCGCCAGCGATTCGAGGACAACGCGCGCGAGCTCGAGTCCGCGCTGGTTCTCGTACGCAAGGCGGCCCGTCGAATGCCGGCATCGGTCCGAGCGGCACGGATGATGGGACAGGCGCGCCAGCGAGCTGCGATCACGCGCGAGGTTCGGGTCCGCGTGTGGACCCGCGTCACCTCGCCCTGCGCCGCATCGCGACGTAGAGCGCACAGGCGCGCCACCACAGCCGCCATCGGGACCCCGCGACTCGGACGTTTGCACCGAAATTGCAAATGGCTTGGCGGAGCACGGCGTGCGCCGCTGCACCGGCAGTCCGTAGACCCGCCGCGGCGGCGCCGCGAACCGCCGGGTCGGGGTCACCGAGCAGACGCACGGCCGATTCGGGCGAGAGGCCGGCGCGCCGGCGCAAGGCCTCGACGCTCCGGCGCCTGACCACCGCCTCACCATCGTCCAGAAACCGCTCGAGCGCGGCCGCATCGGCCGCGGGGATGGCCTCGAGCGCGATCACCGCGGCAAGTCTCAGCGGCGCATCGTGAGCCTGCGTGGGCGCCGCGAGGGCCGCGAGCGCCGGCACGGCCGCGCGCGCGCGCAGGAGGCCCGCGAGCTCGACTACCCGGAGTCGGCGGCGCCGGCCCGCCTCATCGGCCGGGACCGCCGCGATGAGCGGCACCGCAAGCGTCTCGCTGAGGGCGGGCAAGCGCGCGAGCGCCTCGAGGATCGTGTCCACCTGCGCCCAGTCGGGCTCGTCGAGCGCGGCGACCAGCACTCGGGCGGCATCGGCCGCCGCCTCGGGGACTGCGCGCCGCGCGAGCGCAAGGGCCGCCTCGATCCGCACGGCGCGCTGCCGATCGTGGAGCGCAAGCCGCAGGGCGCGCTTGGCTTGAGGCACCGACTGCGCTCCTGGCGCGAGCTCACCCAGCAGCCGCGCGGCCGCGACGCGCCCGTCGATCCGGCTTGGGGGCTCGAGCCCGTGCACGAGCAGCGCCTCGGTGAGCGTGTCCGCGAGGGGGCCCACGGCAGCATCGCCGAGGCTGCGCAGCGCCTCGACAGCCGCCGACCGGACGGTGTCGTCGTGCAGGTACTCGATGAGGAGCGGCACGGCACGCCGCTCGCCGAGCCGCCCGAGCGCGAGCGCGCACTCGCGATACGGCCGAGTCCGCAGGGCCTCGAGCAGCAGCTCGACGATCGCAGGGTCCGAGACGCGGCCGAGATGCGCCGCCACGCGATTGACGATGACGCCCTCGGCCTCGAGCGAGGTCGGATCGGGGCTCCGCGCGATGGAGTCGCGCAGCGCGCGGGCGAGCGCGGCCGTCGCGGCCGGACCGCCGATCGCGGCGAGCGCATCGGCGGCGAGATAGCGGTGATGGTAGACCGCCTGCGACGGTGCGCGCAGGAGCCCCTCGAGCGCCGGCACGGCGGATGGCCCGAGCGCCACCACCTCCGGCAGGGCGGAGGGCCCCTCGTGCAGATTGCGGAGCCGCTCGATGCGGCTTGCGACGGGATCCCCGGGAGGCGCTAGGCCGTTGCGGACAGGATCAGCAATACGATGAGTGCTCCGAGAACGTAGGCGGTGTAGGCGTTCACCCGGCCGTGGTGCATGCGCGCGAGCAGGCGCGCGCCGCGCAGCAGCTGCGCCGTGAGCACATTGAGGAAGAGTCGATCGACCAGGTACACCGGGTGCTCGGCGCGGCGGATGGCGATGCGAAAGTGCTGCGCGACGGTCTCCTCGGTATCGGCGACCGTGCGGGGCCGCAGAATGGCGTCGAAGATCACACGCACCGGGTTGGAGAACCCGGTCGCCGTGTACGTCATCTCCGGGAACAGCTGCCGCACGCCGCCGTCCCAGCGGACCTCGCGCCGGACTCGCCGCCTGCGGGTCGCCCAGGCGACGAGGCCCACGAGAACCGCGAGCAGGCCGAGCAGCACGACCACGCCGTACGAGGTGGACATGGCGAACACCACGGGATTTGCCGGGCCGCCACGGTGCAGGACGACGAGGCCCGGCCCCGGCAGGACGCTGCCGCCGAGCTGCGCGCCGAGATCGTGGAAGTCGGAGACGAAGTCCGCGGGCAGGCTCGAGTGCTGCGGGCTCGAGGCGAAGAAGGCGGGCACGAGCGCCGGGGTGGCCCGGCCGTCGCCGACCGAGGCGAGCGCATCGCTCAGCGTCGCGATGACATAGGTCGGAATGACGCCGAGGACGACGCAGAGCGCGGCGAGCGCGCCCATCGGCGCGAGCATCGAGCGCGGCGCCTCCGTCGCCTGCTCGGCGCCGCGCGAGCGGGCCATGCCGAGGAAGCCCATGGCGAACGCCTTGACGAAGCACGTCACGGCGAGCGCGGCGGTGAGCGCGAGCACGACGCCCGCGAACGCATACACGAGCTTCACGGGAGTCGAGGCAAGCTCGGCGCTGCGCAGCAGCACCTGCAGCGTGAGCCACTCGCTCGCGAAGCCGTTGAACGGATACATCGCGGCGATCGAGAGCGCGCCGATGAGGAAGAACAGGGCGGTCCACGGCATCGTGCGAATGAGCCCGCCGAGTCGATCGAGGTTGCGGGTTCCGGCGCGATCATCGACGGTGCCCGCGCCGAGGAACAGGAGCGCCTTGTAGACCGAGTGATTGGTGAGGTGGTAGAGCGCGGCGACGAACGCCATACCGGCGAGCACGGGCCGGCCGGCCGCCGTGAAGAGGAAGCCCGCCCCGAGGCCCGCGACGATGATGCCCATGTTCTCGATGGAGCTGTGCGCGAGCATGCCCTTCGCGTCGTTCTCCGTCGTTGCGTAGAGAATCCCGACGAAGGCCGACACGGCTCCGACGATGAGCGCCACGACTCCCGCCCCGACGAGGGTGACGGGCAGCATGTCCACGTTGACTCTCACGATCCCGTAGATCCCGAGATTGAGGATGAGGCCGGAGAGGAGCGCCGAGACGTTCGCGGGCGCCACCGGGTGCGCGCGCGGCAGCCAGGAATTGAACGGCACGAGTCCGGCCTTTACCCCGAAGCCGAACAGCGACAGCAGGAACACCGCGGAGCGCATGCCAGGCCCCATGGCAGAGCCCGCCGCTCGCATCGCATGAAAGTCGAGCGAGCCTGCCGCGTTGCCGAGCAGCAGCAGTGCGATCGCCGCCGCGATCGTGCCCGCCTCCCCCATCGAGAGCATGAGGTAGCCGGCCCGAGCGTTCTCCTCGCGCTGGTGCTCGTAGGCGACGAGCAAGACGCTCGCGACGGACATCATCTCCCAGGCGAGGAGGAAGGCGATCACATCACCGGCAAGCAGCACCGCGGCGATGGAGGCGAAGAGCCAGTGATAGAGCACGCCGAACGAGCGCAGGCTGTAGTGCCCGAGGTAGCGCCGCAGGTACCCGGCCGAGAAGATCGAGGTGAGCAGGTAAATGATGCCCGTCAGCAGGAGGAACAGGCTCGACAGGCGATCGAGGCGCAGGCGCAACGTGCCGAGGGAGGGGAGGGACCACAGATCGAGGAGCCAGGACCGGCCCGTGAAGAGCGCAGCGCCCGCGGCGGCCGCGAGCGCAATCGCCGCCGCAGCGCCGACTGCCGCGAGCAGCACTGGGTTGCGGCTCTGCGGCGTCACGAGCGCACCGAGGGCTCCGAGGGCGCACAGGATGAAGAACGCGGCGATGCCGATCGATTCGATCACGGCAGAGTCCCCTCGGGCCCCCATCCGCCCGCCGGGGCGGCGCGTCCCGTCGCGACGAGCAGGGCATGCAGGATCGCAAGCGGCGGAGGGGGATGGCCCGGCACCTCGATGTCGACGGGAACGATCGAGCGCACACCCTCGGCGCACGCGAAGCTCGGCCCGAATACCCCGCCCGAGAGCGCGCAGGCGCCGACCGCGATCACCCGGCGTGGCGTTGGCATCGCCGCGTATGTCTTCTCGAGCGCCGTGCGCATCTGATCGGTGCCCGGCCCGACCACGATCAGCACGTCGGCGTGGCGCGGGGTCGGCGTGAAGAAGAATCCGAGGCGGTGCGCGTTGTAGTAGGGATTAGCGATCTGCTTGACCTCGTGCAGGCACGCACCGCAGTCCCCGGCGTCCAAGACCCGGATGTGCACGGAGCGCGCGAATGCGGGACCGAAGGGCACGGCCCGCTCCGGCGCGCCCGGCGGCGCTCCCGCCGAATCGCCGCCGGGCTCCGCCCGCCGCAAGCCGGCCGCGGCGGTCGCCCACTCGTAGCCTGCCTCCCAGTGAAGAGCGCCCTCCCCGCGAGCGCAGCGGTAGCAGTGCACGCACCGGCCGCGATCGATCTCGATGCG
>JASHTK010000331.1 GCA_030040575.1 Gammaproteobacteria bacterium | reverse complement strand
CGCGGCAGGCCCCACACCAAGCTCTTCCGGGAGGAGCGCGAGCGGCCCGTGTGGCTGCTCGTCGATTTGAACCCGGCGCTCTACTTTGGGACGCGGCGGCAGCTCAAGTCCGCGGTCATCGTGCGTGCCGCCGCGTTGCTCGCCTGGGCCGCCCTCTGCGGCGGGGATCGCGTGGGAGCCGTCATCGGGGGCGCCGGTGAGAGCCGGATCCTGCCGCCGAGGCCGCGCGATGCCGGGGTGCTCTCGGTCCTTGCGGCGCTCTGCGACCTACAGCCGCGCGCGCCTGCGGCGCCTGCGCCGCGCAGCCTCACCTCGGCGCTCGGGACGCTCGTGCCGCTCGCGCGGCCCGGGAGCCTCATCCTCGCGCTCAGCGACTTCGCAGGACTCGATGCGCCTCCGGAGGCCTCCTGGACCGCGCTCGGAACGCACAGCCTGTGGCGGCTCTTCTGGGTCACGGACCCGCTCGAGGAGCACGCCTTGCCGAACGGGCGCTTCCGGGCCGGCCTGCCGGATCGCGTGCGGGTCCTCGACGGCGCGGGCGTACGGCGCCGCTGGGTCGAGTGCTGGAGACTCCGCCAGGCGCGCATCGAGGCGCTCGCCGCGCTCCTAGCGGCGCCCGTGACCCGTCTCGACACGCGCGATCCGGTGCACGAGGCGCTCGCGGGGGAGCTCGGCCGAAGGAGAGCGCTCGGATGAGCGCGAGCTGGCTCGCTCAGCTTGCTCCGGCTCATGCGCCGCCCGCCCCAGGCTGGTGGCCGCCTGCGCCCGCCTGGTGGGGAGCCGGCGTGCTCCTCGTCCTGCTCCTCGCCGCGCTCGTTGCGGTCACCAGAGGGTGGCGCCTGCCGCACCGCCGCTTGCGGCGAGCGGCGCTGCGGGAGCTGCGGCTCATTCGACTCAACGCCGTCGAAGGCACCGCCGCCGCACAGGCCATCGAGAGCTTGCTGCGGCGCTACGCAGTTGCCCTCTACGGACGAGAAGTCGTCGCACGACTGACCGGAGGAGCCTGGCTCGAGTTTGCGAGCGCGACGGGAGCCGAGCGCCTGTCGGGCGCGGCGGGACGCTCGCTGCTCGCCGCGGCCTTCGGCGGCGGCGGCCACGCCGACCGGGACGCGTGGCTCGAGGCGGCGGCGCAGTTCATCGGGCAAGCCGCGCGGCGCGCGCCGAGGCTCGGACGATGATGCACTTCGAGTGGCCGTGGATGGCGGCTCTGCTTCCGCTGCCCCTCGTGAGCTATGGGCTGCGCCGCGCCGCCGAGCCGCGCGGCAGCGCCCTGTACCTGCCGTTTGCAGCGGCGGTCGCGGCGGGCGAGGGCGGCGTGACGGCGCTGCGCCGCCACCGGCGGCTCATCTACTGCGGGCTGTGGTTGTTGCTCGTCGCGGCGGGCATGCGACCGCAGTGGCTCGGCGATCCGGTTCCGGTGCCCACCGCGGGCCGCCGTTTGCTCCTCGCCGTCGATGTATCGGGCTCCATGGCGATCCAGGACATGGCCGGAGGATCGAGCCGCCTGCAAGTGGTGCAGCAGGTCGCGGGGCGCTTCATCGACGAGCGCACAGGCGACCGCGTGGGTCTCGTTCTCTTCGGCACGCGACCGTACCTGCAGGCGCCGCTCACCACGGACCTGCAGGCGGTGCATCGCTTTCTCGACGATGCCGTCGTCGGCGTGGCGGGCACCGAGACGGCGATCGGGGATGCGATTGGACTGGCCATCAAGCGGCTGCGCGCCGAGAGCGGCTCGGAGGACTCGCTGCGGCAGACGGTGCTGATCCTGCTCACCGACGGCCAGAACGACGCGGGCGTGATGTCCCCGCTCGAGGCGGCGCGCATGGCGGCCCGGACGGGCTTGCGCATCTACACCATCGGCGTCGGCGCGGCGGCCGGCGAGGGTCTCTACGGATTCAGCGGTGGCAACACGGATCTCGACGAGGGAACGCTGCAGGCCATCGCTCAGACGACCGGCGGGGAGTACTTCCGTGCGACCGATGGCGCGGCGCTCGAGGAGATCTACCAGCGCATCGATGAGCTCGAGCCCACCGCGGGCAGAGGGCAGTGGCTGCGCCCGAGGAGCGAATGGTTCGCCTGGCCGCTCGCGCTCGCGCTGCTGCTCAGCGTTCCGGCGGCGACGCTCGGGGGGCGCGCGTGGACGTGAGGCTCCTGCCGGGATTTCACTTCCTGCATCCGGCCTGGCTGCTCGCGCTGCCGCCGCTCATGGCGCTCGCCGCCTGGAGCGCACGGCGCCGCTCGGCGCACGACGGCACCTGGGCTCGGCTCGTCGATGAGCACCTGCTCGCGGCGCTGCGCCTGAGCGGGGCGGGCCGCGGCCGGTCCCCGTGGATCCTCGTCGGGCTCGCCTGGATCCTCGCCGTGCTCGCGCTCGCCGCGCCGAGCTGGCAGCGCGCGCCGAGCATGGGGTATCGCACGCCGGCCGCATGGGTCTTGCTGCTCGATCTGTCCCCGTCGATGGATGCGGCGGATCTGCTGCCGGACCGGGCGACCCGGGCGCGCTTTGCGGTCTCGGATCTGCTCTCGGCGGCGCAGGATGCGCGCGTCGCCCTCGTGGCGTTCGCCGGGGAGTCGTACACCGTCACGCCCCTGACGACCGATGTCGCGACCGTGCGCACGCTGCTCGAGGCGCTCTCGCCGAGCCTGATGCCCGAGGCCGGACATCAGCTCGCGCCCGCGCTCGCCGCGGCCTGGCAGCTGCTGCAGGGAGGCCACGCGGGGAACGGTCAGGTGATCGTGCTCGCCGATGGGTTCGACGACGGAGAGAGCGCACTCTCTGCCGCGACGAGCCTCGCGCAGCACGGGGTGACGATCCACGTCGTCGGGATCGGCACCGAGGGCGGTGCGCCGCAGAGGGACGCGAGCGGGGAGTTCCTCCGCGACGAGCGCGGCGACATCCTCATCACGCGCCTGCAGACCGGCGAGCTCGAGCGCCTCGCAGCCGCAGGCGGCGGTCGATTCGTGACGCCGAGCGGACTAACGGATCTCATCGCTACGCTGCACGCGGCCCGCTCGGACGCGATCGATGCGGGGGTGTCGCAGTCCGGCGCCGAGGTGGCGACCTGGCGCAACGACGGCGTGTGGCTCCTGCCCCCGCTGCTCCTGCTCGCCGCGCTGATCGCGCGCAGGGGATGGGTGTGAGGCGGCGCGTCATTTCGGCCGCGCTGTGGCTTTCCGCCGGCCTCGCGAGTGCCGGGGCGGCGGGCGGCACCTGGTCGAGCCTGTGGCTCACTCCCGAGCAGCGCGCGCAGCGGCTCCTCGATTCCGGTCACCCGCGGGAGGCCGCGGGACTGTTCGCGGATCCGCGCCGGCGCGCCTATGCGGCGCTCGAGTCGGGCGACTCCGCCGAGGCGGCGCGGCTGCTGAAGCCCTTTCACGACGAGAACTCCGAGTACAACCGGGGCAATGCGCTCGCGGGCGCCGGGGATCTCACCGCCGCGCTTGCCGCGTACGACGCGGCGCTCGAGCAGGCTCCCGGCGATCGCGACGCGCGCCACAACCGCGATTTGGTCGCTCGGGCGCTCGAGCAGCAGTCGGGAGAGGGCTCGGGCCAGGGCGGCTCACAGCGCCAGGGCTCGAGCGGCGAGCGGGGCGGGAGCGCGCAGTCCGAGCGATCCGGGTCGAAGGGCTCGAGCGGGCCGGCGGAGTCGGGCGCTCGGAGCGGCTCGCCGGGCGAGGCACAGGCCGGCAGCTCGCCCGCGGATCGCAGCGCAACGGGTGGACAGGATGCCGATCAGGCGGAGCGCGATGCGCAGCTCGCGGCCCGCTTGCCGCGCAGCGGAGCACGGGAAGGCGCCTCATCGTCGGTGGGCGGCACGGCCAACGCCCGCGGCGGAGAATCCTCCGGAGGCGTCCTCGTCGCGCGGGGCAAGCCCGGGGGCGAGGCGCAGGGGCCACCGCCCAAGTCCGAGCAGACCCTCGCGCTCGAGCAGTGGCTGCGACGCATTCCCGACGATCCGGGCGGACTGCTCCGGCGCAAGTTTCTCATCGAGCACATCGAGCGCCAGCAAGCCGAGGAGGCCGAGCAGGCCGAGCAGCCCGGGCAGGCGCAGGGCGAGGACGCGCAGCCATGAGGCCGCGGCCCGAGCCGATGCGGATCGGCGCACCGTCGATGCTGATCGCCGCGGCCGCGCTGTGGCGTGCGGCGGTGCTCGGGCCGGTGATGCTCGGGCCGGCGGTGCTCGCCGCCGATGCGCCGCCCCGAGTCTTCATCGAG
>JASHTK010000330.1 GCA_030040575.1 Gammaproteobacteria bacterium | reverse complement strand
CGCCGTCATGTGAGGCTCCTCGGACGCATCTTCGGCCCCCCTCGTCTCTCGTCCAAGTCATCCCGCCCGACTGGTGGGGCGTCGCGGAGATGGCGCGCCCATAGGACCCCTCAGAACCCGTGCATTATACGATCGCCCCGTGCGTGCGCTAGCTGGAATTGCGGGGACGGTTTTGATAAAGCGCCCGCTCGCGCTCGGCGCTAGTGCGCGCCGCTCGCCGCGCTCGCATCGCTCGCCTCGTTCGCGCAGGCCACCCGCCCCGTCGCATCCCGCAGACAGGCATCGATCTCGAATCCGACGACACTCGGGCCGGGATCGACGAGCGCGATCTCCGCGTCGACGCGCTCGCCTGCGGCGAGGTACGCGCGCGCGGCGCTCGACATGGGCAGGTACGACTGCGGCGGAACGTCGCGCGCTGCAACGCGATTGCCGAAGCGGTCCTGCACCGTGACGCGCAGCAACGGCAGGGGCTGGCGCCGAGGCGCCGTGTTCTTGATGCTCGCGCGGACCGTGAGCGCGCCGGGATTCTCGGGGCCCGCGATCGCTCCGAGCTGGCGCACCTCGTAGGCGGTCACGTCCCAGTGCGGCTCGAGTGGCATGCCGAGCGCCGCGTAGGCCGCCGTGAGCGACGGCCGGAGCCAGTCGACGTCGGCAAGTCGCGCCCGGTAGTGATGAACGGCCTGCGCGGCGAGGACGAGCACGAGCACGATGCTGCCAAGCTGGAAGACGCGATCGAGGCGCCGCGTGGCGGGCGCGGCCGTCGAGAGCGTATCGAGTGCCGCGTCCGGCGGACTCTCGGTCGCGCGCGCAGCCTCCGGTGCACGTGGCGCCTCCGGGGCACGCGGAGGCTCCGGCGCGTGGGAAGCAGGCGGCGCGCGCGGCGCGGTGAGCTCTGGTCGCGCACGCGGCGCGACCGAGCTCGGCGCTGGGGGACTCGGAGCGGCACTCGCCGTCAGCAGGGGCTCGAGATCCGAGAGCTCGAACTCGTCGGTATCCTCGAGTGCCGCCGAAGCCTCCTCGAGCTGCGCGCCCTCGGGGCGCGGCGGCTCGGTGGCGGCAGGCTCTTGCGTCACGCCCTCGCGCGGTGCGCCGGACGACGAAGCTTCGGACGGATCCTCCTCGGGCTGTGCGTCCTCGCTACGCAGAACGATGGTCTCGAAGCGACCCGTCGAGCCCTCATCATCGGGCGTCGGCTCGACGAAGATCTCCGACACGTCCGTTGCGATCGGATCGAACTCGAACGCTGCGTCGGAGAGCGGATCCTCGGCGGGAGCGGCGGGGCTCGCCGGCGCGCCGTGCGGTGCCGCCGGCTCCGCGAGCCCGGCGGCCGCGCGCTCCTCTCGAGCGAGCACCGCCTGCTGCTCGTCGGTGAGCCCGACCAGGGCATTGAACACGTTCGAGCAGCGGCCGCAGCGCACATAACCCTGCGCCACGCGCAGGTCCGCCGCGGTGACGACGAGCTTCAGGCTGCACTTCGGGCAAACGGTGAACATTGCTCAATCGGCGCGGGGACCCCGCACGCCGGCGAGACCCACCCAGTCGTCGCACGCGCCGAAGCGGCGCATATCAAACCACGCGCGGTAAGCCTCTGTCACCTCGGCCGTCTGGCTCTCGATGAGCCCGGCGAGCACGACCGAGCCGCCCGGGCGGACCCAGCCGGCGAACCGGGGAGCGAGCCCGCAGAGCGGAGCGGCGAGGATGTTCGCGAGCAGCACGTCGGCACCCGCCGCGAGCTCGACGGCGTCGCGCGCGATGAGCAGGCGGTCCGCGAGGCCGTTGCGGGCCGCGTTGTCCTGCGTCGCGCGGAGCGCCTGCGGGTCGATGTCGACGCACTCGACGCGCTCGGCGCCGAGCCTCGCCGCCGCGAGCGCCAGGATCCCCGAGCCGCATCCGTAGTCGATCACCCGCGCGCCGGGCTCCAGGTGCGCATCGAGCCACGCGAGGCACATCGCGGTGGTCGGATGGGTGCCGGTGCCGAAGGCGAGCCCCGGATCGAGCCGAACGACCACCGCGTCCGCGTCCGTGATCTCCTCGTGGCAGGGTGCGACCCACAGGCGCCGTCCGAAGCGCATGGCGTGGAAGTGCTCGAGCCATTCGCGCTCCCAGGCTCGATCGGCAATGGTGTGGACGGCGAGTCCGGCCGGCGGCAGGCCGAGCGCGGCGGCGACCGCGGCGGTGACGGCCGTCGCCTCGGCCTCGCGGGGAAACAGCGCCTGGATCCGCGTCGCAGGCCACAGCCGCACCTCGCCCGGGGCCGGCTCCAGCACGGCGTCGTCGCGCGCGTCCGAGAGCGTGACCGAGAGCGCGCCCGCGGCGAGGCAGGCGCCCTCCGCGCGCTCGGCATCGAGCCCCGCCACCTCGAACGTCAGCTGCAGAAACGACATCGGGCCCCGGAGCCGCGCACGCCGGGCGAGCGCCCGAGGGGGCGCCGCGCGCTAGCGCAGTCCCAGGCGGCGCTCGAGGTAGTGGATGTCCTGTCCGCCGGCGCGGAACGCAGCGTGATTGAAGATCTCCTGGTGCAACGCGATGTTCGTGTTGATGCCCTCGATCACCATCTCGGCGAGCGCGTTCTTCATGCGCGCGATGGCCGCTTCGCGCGTCTCCCCGTGAGCGATCACCTTGCCGATCAGCGAGTCGTAGTGCGGCGGCACCCGGTAGCCGGAGTAGACGTGGCTGTCCACCCGCACGCCCGGGCCTCCCGGCGCATGCCACAGGCGGATCGACCCGGGCGAGGGGATGAAGGTCTTCGGATCCTCGGCGTTGATGCGGCACTCGATCGCATGGCCGCGGATCTGCACGTCGCCTTGGGTGTAGGGCAGCCGCTCGCCCGCGGCGATGAGCAGCTGCGCCTTCACCAGGTCGATGCCGGTGATCGCCTCCGTCACCGGGTGCTCCACCTGGATGCGCGTGTTCATCTCGATGAAGTAGAACTCCCCGTCCTCGTAGAGGAACTCGAGGGTGCCGGCGCTGCGATAGCCGACGGCGCGGCAGGCCTCGATACAGCGCTCGCCCATCATCCGGCGCTGGCGCGCGGTCATGCCGGGAGCCGGGGCCTCCTCGATCACCTTCTGGTGGCGCCGCTGCATCGAGCAGTCGCGCTCCCCGAGGTGGATCACGTTGCCGTGGTGGTCGGCGAGGACCTGGAACTCGATGTGGCGCGGCCGCTCGAGGAACTTCTCCATGTACACCTGGTCGTTGCCGAACGCCGCGAGCGCCTCGGCCTGCGTGATGTTGATCGCATTCAGCAGGGACGCCTCGCTGTGCACCACGCGCATCCCGCGGCCGCCTCCGCCGCCGGACGCCTTGATGATGACCGGATAGCCGATGTCCCGGGCGATCCTCAGGTTCTCATCGGGCTTGTCCTGGCTCAGGTGTCCGTCGGAGCCGGGCACGCACGGCACGCCGTGCTGCGTCATCACCTTGATGGCCGAGACCTTATCCCCGAGCGTGCGGATCGTCTCGGCCTTCGGCCCGATGAAGACGAAACCGCTGTTCTCCACGCGCTCGGCGAAGTCGGCGTTCTCCGCGAGAAAGCCGTAGCCCGGATGGATCGCGACCGAGTCGGTCACCTCCGCGGCGCTGATGATCGCGGGCATGTTGAGATAGCTCGACGCGGAGAGCGGCGGACCGATGCACACCGACTCATCCGCAAGCAGGACGTGCTTCAAGGTGTAGTCGGCCGTCGAGTGCACGGCGACGGTCTTGATCCCGAGCTCGCGGCAGGCGCGCAGGATTCGCAGCGCGATCTCGCCGCGGTTGGCGATGACGACTTTCTCGAGCATGCGGCGGGGCTATTCGATGACGAAGAGGGGCTGGCCGAACTCGACCGGATCGCCGTTCTTCGCCATGATCGAGGTGACGCGCCCGGCCTTGTCCGCCTCGATCTGATTCATCATCTTCATCGCCTCGATGATGCAGAGGACCTGGCCGACCTTCACCTCATCGCCGATCTCGACGAACGCCTTGGCGCCCGGGGTCGCCGCCGCGTAGAAGGTCCCGACCATCGGCGCCGTCACGACGTGCTCGTTGGGT
>JASHTK010000329.1 GCA_030040575.1 Gammaproteobacteria bacterium | reverse complement strand
CGCCGCTCCGGCCACCGGACCAAGAAGGGGCCCATCTTCGAGACCGCGATCATCGCCGGCGTCCTCGCGGCGAAGCGCACGCCGGAGCTGATCCCGTTCTGCCATCCGATCGCCCTCGAGAACTGCGCCGTCGAGATCGAGCCGGCGCCGGGCGGCCTGCGCATCCGCTGCAGCGCGTCCGTGCACCACCGCACCGGTGTGGAGATGGAGGCACTCACGGGCGTGTTCGCCGCCGCGCTCACGATCTACGATATGTGCAAGGCGCTCTCTCACGACATCGAGATCACGGGCGTCCGCTTGCTCGCCAAGGCAGGCGGCCGGCGCAACTTTCGGCGTGGATCGACCGGCCCGCGCCGGCGGCCTTACAATCCCGGATCATGAGCCCCACGACCGTCATGGATGCCGCTCCGGTCGTCACCTCCTCACAGGACAACGCCGCCGTCTACGGGCTGGTGCTCGCGGGAGGTCGCAGCACGCGCATGCGCCACGACAAGGCCGCGCTGCAGTATCGGGGCGGCACTCAACTTGAGCAGGCGATGCAGCTCCTGCGGCGCTACGTCCGCCGCGCGTTCGTCTCGGTCAGGCCCGACCAGACCGCCGACCCGGTGCGCGCCGGATTTGCGCAGATCGTGGACACTCGGGCCGATCTCGGCCCCATTGCGGGCCTTCTTGCGGCCCAGGCCGAGTACCCGCACGTCGCCTGGCTCATCCTCGCCTGCGACCTGCCGTTCCTGGATGCGACAACGCTCGAGCATCTTCTGCGGTCGCGGCGGCCGGACCGCCAAGCGACGGCTTATCGCTCGAGCCACGACGGCCTGCCCGAGCCGCTCTGCGCGATCTACGAGCCTTCGAGCCGCGCCGCGATCACCGCTTATGTCAAGAGCGGGGGCGTTTGCCCGCGCAAGTTCCTCCGGCAGGCCGACGTCGAGCTGCTCGATCAGCCCGATCCGCGCGCGCTCGACAACGTGAACACTCCCGAGGAGTACGCATCCGCGCTCGCCACCCTGCCGCCTGCGCCCGCGGCGCCGCAGCCTGCGCCCGCAGCATCGCAGTCCGCGCCCGCAGCACCGCAGCCTGCGCGAGCGGCGGATCGAGCGAGGCGGATCGAGGTTCGGTACTACGCGCTCCTGCGCGAGCAGGCCGGTCGCAGCGCCGAGTCAGTGACGACGGCGGCCCGCACGCCGCGCGAGCTGTACGAGGAGCTGCGCAAGCGCCATCCCTTCTCCCTCGCGCCCGAGATGCTGCGCGTCGCGGTCAATGCGGAGTTCGGCGACTGGTCGCAGCCGCTCGGCGACGGCGATGCGGTCGTGTTCATTCCTCCCGTGGCGGGCGGATGAGATCGTTTCTCCTCACCCCGGATCCCATCGATCCGTCCGCGCTGCGCCGGGAGCTCGCGGATCACGGATGCGGCGGCTACGCGACCTTCGAGGGCTGGGTGCGCGATCACAACGAGGGACGGAGCGTGCGACGCCTCGAGTACGAGGCGTTCGAGCCGCTTGCGATCAAGGAGGGCGAGCGCATCCTCGCTGAGGCGCTCGAGCGTTTCGGAGTCGAGCACGGCGCGTGCATCCACCGCACCGGGGACCTCGCGGTCGGCGACATGGCCGTCTGGGTCGGCGTGAGCGCCCGCCACCGGAACGAGGCGTTCCTCGCCTGCCGGTACATCATCGATGAGGTGAAGCACCGGCTGCCGATCTGGAAGAAGGAGCACTACGAGAGCGGCGACTCCGGCTGGGTGAACTGCGAGCGCTGCGCGGCCGAGGCGGCGCTGCCGGCGCACGCGGCGCACGCGGCGCACGCGCCCGGGCTCGTGCCGGACTACTCCCGCCAGATCGCCCTCAAGGAGGTCGGCGCCGCCGGGCAGGCGCGGCTGCGCGCAAGCAAGGTGCTCGTCGTCGGAGCCGGCGGCCTCGGCGTTCCCGTGCTGTCGTATCTCGCCGGCGCGGGCGTCGGCGAGCTCGGAATCGTCGATGGCGATCGCGTCGAGCCGTCGAACCTTCACCGCCAGACTCTCTATGCGCTCGCCGATGCGGGCCTGCCGAAAGCGACGCTCGCCGCGGAGCGCCTGCGCGCGCTCAATCCGGAGGTCGAGCTGCATCCGCACTCGGTGCGGCTCGACGCGGCAAACGGCGCCGCGCTCATCGAGCCGTACCAGCTGGTGATCGACTGCACCGACAATTTCACGACGAAGTTCCTGCTGAACGATCTGTGCGTCGCGCTCGGCAGGCCCGTCATTCTCTCGAGCGTCTATCAGTTCGAGGGCCAGCTGCAGGTGGTGAGGCCGGACCGCTCGGGCGCGTGCTTGCGATGCATCTGGCCCGAGGCGACGCGCGATGGACTCGTCGGCAACTGCGCCGAGGCGGGCGTGCTCGGGCCGGTTCCGGGCGTCCTCGGCAGCCTGCAAGCGCTCGAGGCCCTGCGGATCCTCCTCGACCTGCCGGGGCAGCTCGGCGATGAGCTGCTCGTGCTCGATCTCACCTCATTCTCGGTCTCGCGCGTTCGGGCACCGCGCGCGATGGCGTGCCGCGGGCACGCGTGCGTGCGGCTCGCGCCCGCCGCGGCGCACGCCACGCGCGAAGCGGCCTCGCCGCCCGAGGAGCTGCGACTGCGCGATTTGGCCGAGGCGCTCCGGCAGGGCTTCTCCGTGATCGACGTGCGCGAGCCGCACGAGGTCGAGGCAAGACCGGTGCGCGGCGTCCGGGCACGGAACATTCCCCTGCACGCCCTGCTCGCGATGGTCGCCGGACCGCCCACACCAGGCGCGGCGCCTGCGCTCGACCCCTCGGCCAAGTACCTGCTCGTTTGCGCGAGCGGCAAGCGCAGTCTCGCGGGGGTACGGGAGCTGCGCGCGAGGGGCTTCGAGTCGGTCTACTCGCTCGCCGGCGGCGTCACCACGCTCGACACTCCCGTATCCGCGTGACGCATCGAGGCTCTCGAGGCCGCGGGGCCTCGCGGGTGTCGAGGCCTCGAGGCGGTCAGGGCCTCACCTGCCCCGCGCCCCGCACGACATACTTGTAGCTCGTGAGCTGCTCGACGCCCACCGGCCCGCGCGCGTGGAATCGATCGGTCGAGATGCCGATCTCCGCGCCCATGCCGAACTCCCCGCCGTCGGCGAACTGCGTCGAGGCGTTGTGGAGCACGATCGCGCTGTCCACCCGCTGCAGGAACCGCTCGGCCGTCGCGGCATTCTCGGTCACGATGGTCTCGGTGTGCGCCGAGCCGTAACGGGCGATGTGCTCGATGGCCGCGTCGACTCCGTCCACCACCCGGGCCGCGATGATGGCGTCGAGGTACTCGGTGAACCAGTCGTCCTCCGTCGCGGGCCGCACCCGCGCATCGGCCTGGCGCACGATCGGGTCGCCGCGCACCTCGCAGCCGGCGTCGATGAGGTCGCGCACGAGCGGCTCGAGGTGCGTGCCGATGCAGGCGCGATCGATGAGCAGGGTCTCCGCCGCGCCGCAGATCCCCGTGCGGCGCATCTTGGCGTTGAGCACGATGGCGCGGGCCATCGGGAGGTCCGCATCCCGATCGACGTACACGTGGCAGTTGCCCTCCAGGTGGCCGATCACCGGAACGCGCGCTTCCTGCTGCACGCGGGCCACCAGCTCCTTCCCGCCGCGGGGCACCAGCACGTCGAGGTACTCGGTCATGCCCGCGAGCATGTACCCGACGGCCGCTCGATCGGTCGTGGGGACGAGCTGAATGCAGCTCTCGGGCAGGTCCGCCGCGCGCAGCCCCTCGAGCAGGCACTCGTGGATGGCGCGGCTCGAGCGAGTGCTCTCCGAGCCGCCACGCAAGATCACCGCGTTACCGGATTTCAGGCAGAGCGAGCCGGCGTCGGCCGTGACGTTGGGCCGGCTCTCGTAGATGATCCCGATCACGCCGAGCGGCACGCGCACGCGCTGGATGCGCAGCCCGTTCGGGCGTTCCCATTCGGCCGCGACGGTACCGATCGGATCGGGAAGGGCGCGGACCTCCTCGATCCCGCGGCTCATCGCCGCGATCCGCTTGTCATCGAGCAGCAGCCGGTCGAGCAGCGCGGCGGTGAGATGCCTCGCGCGCGCGGCCTCGAGGTCCGCGGCATTCGCCGCGAGCAGCTCGGCGCCGCGCTCCCGGATGGCGCGGGCCGCGGCACCGAGCGCCCGGTTCTTCTGCTCGGTGCCTGCGTTTGCGAGCACGGCGGCCGCCGCGCACGCCGCGGCTCCCATCCGCTCCATCAGCGCGCCAAGTTCCGAGGCGCTCACGATGCCGCCTCGGCGGGCAGGGAAGGCTTCGCCGGCTCGAGGATCACCAGATCGTCGCGGTGAATCATCTCGTCGCGCCCTCGATACCCGAGAATCCCCTCGATCTCCGAGGACCTGCGGCCCATGATACGTGCGGCGTCCGCGTCGGAGTAGGCGACGATGCCGCGGGCGATCTCCGCGCCGTCCGGTCCGATGACGCTCACCGTGTCGCCCCGGTCGAATCGACCGAGCGCGCGCACGACGCCCGCCGGAAGCAGGCTCTTTCCCTCGTGCAGGGCACGCAGGGCTCCGGCGTCGATCGCCACGGCGCCGGCGGGGCGCAGAGTCCCTGCGATCCATTGCTTGCGCGCCGCGACTGGGCTCGCGCCCGGCACGAACCAGGTACAGCGGGCACCGTCCTCGATGCGCCGCACCGGGTGGCGGGGGTGGCCTGCCGCAATGCACATGTGGCATCCCGCGGCGGTCGCGATCTTCGCCGCCATGATCTTCGTCGCCATGCCGCCCGATCCCACGTCCGAGGCGGAGCGACCCGCGACGGCCTCGATCTCCGGCGTCACGCGCATCACGCGGTCGATGAGCTCGGCGGCGGGTTCCTTGTGCGGGTCCGCGGTGTACAGGCCGTCCACGTCCGAGAGCAGCACGAGACAATCGGCACCGGTCATTTGCGCAACGCGCGCCGCGAGGCGATCGTTGTCGCCGTAGCGAATCTCCGCGGTCGCGACCGTGTCGTTCTCGTTGATGACCGGCAGCGCCCCGAGGGCGAGCAGCGACTCGAGCGTCGCGCGGGCATTCAAGAAGCGCCGCCGGCGCTCGCTGTCCTCGAGCGTCAACAGCACCTGCGCGACGGTGATGCCCTTCTCCTCGAGCAGCTCCTTGTAGGCGTGGGCGAGCCGGATCTGGCCCACGGCGGCGGCGGCCTGGCTCTCCTCGAGCCTGAGCACGCCCTTCGCGAGCCCGAGCTGGCGCCTGCCGAGCGCAATGGCGCCCGAGGAGACGAGGATCACCTGCTGCCCGCGCTTGCGCAGCCGCACCAGATCCTCGATGAGGCTCCCGAGCCAGCTGCGATTGAGGCGGCCCGCGTCCGGGTCGACCAGGAGCGCGGAGCCGACCTTCACCACGACGCGGCGCGCCGCGAGGAGCGGAGAATCCGGGCTGGGACGTCG
>JASHTK010000328.1 GCA_030040575.1 Gammaproteobacteria bacterium | reverse complement strand
ATTGAAGGTCGGGACGCCCTCAAGAATACCCAGCTCATCTCGCGCACGCACGGCGGCAATGGCTGCGGGCGAGCCGTCCGCCTCGACTGCGGGCCGCAGTCCGAAGCGGTTGTCAATCGGCACGCCGAGACCGGCGAGAAGCGTTCGCGCGAAGCCTCCGAACCCTTGCCTCGGAGGAATCGCCACGTCTCCATGATGGAGATGCTCCGCGACTTGACGTTCCGCGCGTGCTTCGGCCTCCAGACCTGGGGCCTCGCCGATGTCGTGGTGCGGACAAATAAGAACGAGGTGATCGGGATCCTGCAGGAATCTCCGGAGCGTTTCGATCTCCGCGGAGGCCGCAGTTTGACCGGTCCGGAACGAATCGAGGCTGATCACTACGAGCGTGTCGACCGCCGCAAGAAGGAAGTCATCGATCTGCGTCGTGGTGAGATCATCTAACACACGCTCGACTTGAAACGCCGCACGCCCCGTCTCGGCCCGGGCGTGTTCCGAGAAGGCAGTGAAATTGGCCTTCTGAACATGGTCTAGAAAGCCGGCAATCCCCTGATCGACGCGCGTGGGATCCGATAGTGACTCAAACCGAGGATAAAGCAGCCTGCGCAGCTCGAAGATCGTTGGAAAGCGGTCGTTAATCTCCGAAAGTGGCGCGTTGATCTCGCGGGGTCGACTCCAGGAGAAATAAAGCAGAACCTGGCAATCGGACACTGGTCGTCTCGCAATCCAACACGGCCCTAGTCTAGGCTCGCCGCATTATGTGCCAGTCCCTCCCTTGCGAATACCCCACAGCGCGACAGGGCCCTCGCGATTTCGCCCGATGACGAGGGCATACGCCATCAAGGCGCCGCGCGTTTGCCACGGCGTTTCCCCATGGCGCGACGGCATTGCCGTCTTCAGGGACAATTCGTCGTGCCGCTCGCCACGCACAGATAGTGCTGCTTCACGTAGGTGCCGTACCCGTAGGTCGGATCACCTGCCTCGTCGGTGATCAGCACGTCCGCAGTGGCTCCGGTCCAGACATCCCAGGTCCATCCGAGATAGCTGATGCCGAGCTGGTCGGCAAAAGGCAGCAGCACGGATGCCCAGGGCGCCGTATCGCCGGGTGAGGCTGTGATCGTGTCGCCGAACTCCGTCGCGACCACCGGATAGCCGGCCGCCAGGATGTCCTGCACGGCTGTCATCTCCTCGGCCGAGCATTGAGGCAGGCCGGGACAGACGACTTGCGTCGGGTAGCCATAGGGCCCGGCCGAGTAGGGGTGCCAAGCGGCCGCAAGCTGGTGCACCGGATCGGTCGGCGCATACGAGAGCCATTCCGCCATCGTCTGCGTCCAGGAGTCGGTGCCCGTGATCATGACGTTGGTTGCACCGGTCGCGCGCACGGCATCGAGCAGCTGCTGGTACCCTTCGGTCGTCCAGTTGAGATCGATGTCGCTCGGGTTGCCGCTCGCCTGCAGCTCGGTTTCGGTGGCACCGCCGTTAAGAATGTAGTACCAGGCGGTGTTGGTGTCGCCGGAGGCAAGTGGGCTCTCACCCACAAACGGCTCGTTGAAAAGCTCAAAGATGACCGCCGGATTGCTCTTGAACGTCGTCGCGATCGAGGTCCAGAAGGCGACCGAATAGTCGCTATCGGCCATCGCATTCTGGATGGTGGGACAAGCCGCGACCGATCCATCGTTGGGCGCCGCCCAGTGAAGATCGAGGATCACGTACAGACCGGCGGCCGTAGCGTTGGCGACGGTCTGCTCGACCGTCGCCTGGTAGTTATTGCCGGGATCGGCCTCAATGATTTGCCCTGGCGTGTCCTGAACCTGCTGGCCGCTCGAGTTGATCGTCACGCTGCTGCCACCGATGTCGCTGCAGGACAGCCCGAGCCACGAGGCCTCGTTCAGGGGTAGTCGCACCGCATTGACTCCCCAGGTCTTGATCACGCTCCAGTTAGGCGTGGGGTCGCCCGTTTGACCACCCCACGGGTTGCTCGGATCCCAGCCCTGAATCGCGACGAACTCGAGGCCACTGACATTGACGCCTCGGAGCTGCACCGTGTTACCGGACCCGTCGACAAAGTGATTGCCCGATACGCTAATCGAGAGGGCACCGCTCGATGGGCCGCTGCTGGACGAGCTGCTGTCGGATGAGCTGCTGCTCGAGGCGCTACTCTCGGACGCGCTGCTGCTCGACGAGCTGGACGAGGACGGCGGGTCGCCGCTCGAGCCCCCGGACGACTCGCTGCCGTTACATGCGACGAGTGCAGCGAGCACCAGACAACTCGCACACCGAACAAGTGGTTTGAGCGGCACCCTTGCGCTCCCTGTGCTTTTCAAACGTGCGCGACAGGCTTTTATCTCAATCAGGATCAGCCCACAATCTGTCTCCGATGCACGACTCGCTCGGTCACACGACGCAGACTTCTCGGTGCTTCACCGCATTTAACATTAGTGCGTGACGGTGATCGCGATCGCGGGCAAAAACACGGCCGCTTCCACGCGGGCTTGGAACTGAAAAGGCCGCCCTGCCGGCGGGCGGCCTCGAGATCGGCACCGACGGCAGCGGCTGCTGCATGGGCCACCGGCCTGTTCCGCCTCGATGTGATCGCTCCCCTCTCAATGCGCGACCGCCAGCCCGGCGCGCGAAAGCCAAGCCGGCGCGACGGGCGACGAACGCGGATGACGGGCGACATGATGCGAATTTCCTCCGTGGACCGCCTTGGCACGACCGTTTTAGCAAGCATTTTTGACCTCACGGAGAGCGTGGAACGATCGATAACATCCCAGGCCGTGCGCGAGCGAGCGTCGATGACTCGCGAAAGGACGTTGCCGGGGAAATGCGAGCCACGACGCGCGGGGAGTCCAAAGTGATATTCAGGGCAAACTTCCATGGCGAGTAAAGGGGTTCCGCTGCACTGGGAGACCTTCGTGACGCCGGGCATCCCCATTGCCATGCGCGACAAGCCGCCGGGAGTGCGCGAGACCTATTTTCAAGCCATGGCATCGACCCTCATCTTGGGGCAGAAGGATGCTGTCCTGGTGGACGCGTTCATGACGGCAGAGCAAGCCAATGATCTGGCTCGTTGGGTTGCGGCAAAGCAGAGAAACCTGACGACGATCTACATTACGCACGGACACGGAGATCATTGGTTCGGGGTCGGCACCATTCTTGAGAGATTCCCGAGCGCTAAAGTCGTGACGACCCCGCGCTCACTTCAGGTGATGCGCGGCAATGCCTCTGCGGAGATGCTCGAGGGGGCCTGGAAGGTCGCGTTTCCTGGCCAGATACCGGACAAGCTCGTGATGGCAGCGGCCCTCGAGGGAAACGTGATCGACCTCGAAGGCCATGATCTGGTGGTCGTGGAGCTCGGCCATACCGACACCGATCACACGACCTGCCTGCATGTTCCCTCGATCGGGCTTGTGGTCGCCGGCGACGCCGCCTACAACGATGTCCATCTTTATCTTGCGGAGTCAACGCCGGAGAAGCGCCTAGAGTGGATCGCGGCGCTCGACAAGATCGAGGCGCTCAAGCCGCGCGCGGTCGTCGCTTGCCACAAGCGACCGGGAAACGACGACGATCCAAGAATCATCGAAGAGACGCGGCAGTACATTCGAGACTTCGATCGCCTGGCACAGACGACGCGAACCGCCGAAGAGCTGTACCGGGAGATGCTGCAGCTCTACCCAAACCGAATCAATCCCGGGTGGGCGCTTTGGAGCTCCGCACGAGCAGTTAAGTCGATATCGAGAAAGACTCGGGCCGAGTGAAGCGAAGTGAGGTCGGCCGTCAGCGCATGATTTCCCGATGCGAGTTCAGGGTCGGCGGAGCTGCCGACGCATATGCCGCTGTGGAGCATCCGGATCTCAGGAACGCGATTCGAACTGTTCGACGACCTTGGCAAGACGCCCGCTCGGAGAGGCACCAGACGGAGGACCTGAGGGCGATCGAGGCTTCCGACTGATCGGCGTCGATTCGCTCATAACTTGCGCTGAGGCGCGGAATCGCGACTCGTACATCATCTGACGATCAAGAGCCACCACGGCGGCCGCTTTCGGAGATCGAATGCATGACCACTGATACGCACGAGACTGCGCCTACAAAGCATGTTCGGGTCGCAGAGATTCAATTCGCCTATCGGCGCTTCGGGCGGCGTGGAGGAACACCTTTGTTGCTCCTCAATTATCTCGCCGCGCACATGGACAACTGGGATCCGAAGGTGACGAACGGTCTTGCCGCCGAGCACGACGTGATCGTCTTTGATTATCCGGGGGTTGGCGGCTCATCCGGAGAGCCGCCGACGACGGTCGCCGCGCTCACGGAGCATTGTGTCAGGTTCAGTCGCGCACTGGGCCTGACGGAATTCGATGCGGTCGGCTTCTCATTAGGAGGCATGATCGCGCAGTCGCTCGGCGCGGAGCATCCCGCGCTGGTGCGGCGGATCATCCTCCTCGGAACGGGGCCGCAGGGCGGGGAAGGAATGGTCTTTCAGGAACTCGCCCCGAACGAGATGCTTAACCTCGAGCACCTGGTCACGACGGCCTTCTTTACCCAGAGCGAAGTCAGCCAGGCGGCGGGACGTGCCTATATCGAGCGAGTGCAGAGCCGCAAGAAGGACCGCGATGCGGAGGTCTCCACGCGCGCCGCCGCCGCCCAGATCGACGCGCTCCGTACATGGGGCGCGATTCCGACAACCAATCGCTTTGCCATGCTCGCCAAGATCCAGCAGCCCACGCTGATCGTGCACGGCAACAAGGATGTCGTAGTCGCACCGATCAACGCTCTGCTCATGGTCGAGCATTTGCCCAATGCTCAGCTCATCGTCTATCCGGACGCGAGCCACGGTGCCCAGTCTCAGCACGCAGAGGTGTTTCTAAAGCATGTGGAGTTGTTTCTCAGGTGATCGCGCGAGCGGTCAGCCGCGGTGACGCGGAGGGCCATGACGAGCGCGGCGGCCGTCTCTTGGTTCCGTGAGCATCTTCAACGCCGAGTTTGCGAATCGCAGTGTGCCGCAAGGACTGCGTCGAGCCCAAGGTGAGGGCGAAACTCGATGATTGCAGCGTCTGCAAGTCGCTCCGCGCTTCTCTGGAAGCTGTTCATCCGCAGACGCGCGAGCGCGACGCAGGGCACGCCACCGGGCAAGGACGAGTTGAAGTGGGTCGCGAACACCGTGACCCTCATTTGCGGAGAGCATGATGCTTTGCTGGTCGACGCCTTGCTCTCCGAGGCGCAAACCGCAGAGCTCGCCGACTGGATCTCAGCCTCAGGAATGCGTCTGTCAACGATCTACATCACGCACGGTCACGCCGATCACTTCTTCGGTTTGAAGGCGCTGCTCGATCGCTTTCCAGGCGCCCGTGCGATCGCA
>JASHTK010000327.1 GCA_030040575.1 Gammaproteobacteria bacterium | reverse complement strand
GTCGTGCGCACGCGCACGGTCCGCACGGCGTTGTCCGCGGTCTGCAGCACCTCGAACAGATAGTCCCCGACGCGCACGGTGGTGCCGGGCTCGGGAATGGTCTCGAGCCGCTCGAGCAGCAGCCCGTTCACGGTTTTCGGGCCGTCGGTCGGCAGGTGCCACTGCAGGGCGCGATTGAGCGCGCGGATCGTCGCGCTCGCATTCACGATGAACACGCCCGGCTTCTCCGTGTGCACGTCCTTGTGGGTCACGGTGGCAGGATTGCTCGTGAACTCCCCGACGATCTCCTCGAGGATGTCCTCGAGCGTCGCGAGGCCCTCGATGTCGCCGTACTCGTTCACGACGAAGGCGTGGCGGCGGCGGTCGCGCTGGAAGTTCTGCAGCTGCACCGCAAGCGGCGTGCGCTCGGGCACGAAGCACGGCGGGCGGCTCGCGGCGATCTCGATCAGCCGCTCGCGGGTGAGCGAGTCGCGCAGCAGCTCGCGGGCGATCCGCTTCATGTGCAGCATGCCGATCAGGTTGTCGAGCTCCCCGTCGAACACCGGAAGCCGGGTGTGTGGGGTCTGCCGCAGCTTCTCGAGCACGTCCTCCCAGTTCTCGGCGACGTCAATGCCGTCGATCTCCTGCCGCGGGATCATGATGTCGTCGACGGTCACCTCGCCGAGATCGAGGACCGAGAGCAGCATCTGCCGGTGGCGCGCCGGGATGAGCGGACTTGCCTCGGCGACCACGGCGCGCAGCTCCTCGGCGCCGAGCGCGGTGCTGTCGCCGGCCCGTCCGACGACCCCGAAGGGGCGCAGGACGGCGTAGGCCGTATGGCTCGTGAGCCACAGCACGGGCCGGGCGACGGCGACCAGCGTCCGGTAGATGTGCGCGGAGCGCAGCGCCACCGTCTCGGAGTGCGTGGCCGCGAAGATCTTCGGCACGAGCTCCCCCAACACGATCATGACGATCGTGAGCGCGAGCCCCGTGAGCGAGAGCGCGAACTTCAGCCCGCTGCGCTGCGCGATGAGCGTCGCGGCCTGGGAGGCAAAGACGCTCGCGGCGGCGAGGATGACCAGGTTGACGCCGAGCCAGTCGTCCGGACGGGCGAGCAACCGCTCGAGCGACTTCGCCGCGCCCTGCCCGAGCTCGGCGCGGTGCCGCACCCGGTAGCGGTTGACCGACAGCATCGCGACCTCGGTGCCGGAGGAGAACGCGATCACGATGATGAGACCGATCAGCAGCAGCAGCAGCAGCAGGGTCGGGGCTTCGTTCAAGGCCGTGGTCCTCAGGATGCGGCGGCCGGGTGCCCTCAGCGTTGGGGGGCCGCTCCCCCTAGCATAGGGCCGGCGGTGCTGCGCGGGAAAACCGGATGGCCACCCCTATAATGCGCCCCCATGTTCGACACGCTCACTCAGCGCCTCACCCGCGCCGTCAACAGCCTGCGGGGCCGGGGCCGCATCACCGAGGAGAACGTCTCCGAGATCCTCCGCGAGGTGCGCGTCGCCCTGCTCGAGGCCGATGTCGCGCTGCCCGTCATCAAGGGCTTCGTGGACTCGGTGAAGGCGCAGGCGCTCGGCACCGAGGTCGCGGCGAGCTTGACGCCAGGCCAGGCGTTCATCGGCATCCTGCACAAGGAGCTCGTGGCGCTCATGGGCGGGGCGCGCGCCGGGTTCAGCCTGCGCGCCGAGCCGCCCCTCATCGTGCTGCTCGCGGGCCTGCAGGGCTCCGGCAAGACGACGACGGCGGCGAAGCTCGCGCGCTGGCTCATCGAGCGGCAGGCGAGGAAGCGCGTGCTCCTCGCGAGCACCGACGTGCGCCGGCCGGCCGCGATGCTGCAGCTCGAGCGGCTCGCCGGACAGGTCGGCGCCGAGTACTTCCCGGCGGACTCGGGCACCGCGCCGGCCGACATCGCCCGCGCCGCGGCGCAGCAGGCCCGCCGTGGGGTTTTCGACGTCCTCATCGTGGACACGGCAGGACGCTTGCACGTGGACGAGGCGATGATGCAGGAGGTGCGCGAGATCGACTCGGCGGCCGAGCCCGTCGAGCGGCTGTTCGTGGTGGACGCCATGGCCGGTCAGGATGCGGTGAACGCCGCCCGTGCGTTCAGTGGCGCGCTCGACCTCACGGGCATCATCCTCACCAAGGCCGACGGCGATGCACGCGGTGGCGCGGCGCTCTCGGTGCGGGCGATCACCGGTCAGCCGATCGTCTTTCTCGGCGTCGGGGAGAAGCCGGAGGCGCTCGAGCCCTTCGATCCGGAGCGGATGGCCTCGCGCATTCTCGGAATGGGCGACGTGGTCGCGCTGGTCGAGCAGGTCCAGCGCGAGGTCGACACCGACGAGGCCGAGCGCCTCGCGCGCAAGGTGGCGACCGGCAAGGGCTTCGACCTCACCGACCTGCGCGGCCAGCTCGAGCAGCTGCAGAGAATGGGGGGCCTCGGCGCGCTCCTCGACAAGCTGCCGGCGACCGCGGCGCAGCAGGCCGTCTCCCCCGATCAAGGCGACCTGCAGGTGCGGCGCCAGATCGCGATCATCAACTCCATGACGCCCCGCGAGCGCCGGCAGCCGGGCATCATCGACGGCTCGCGCCGGCGCCGCATCGCCCGCGGCTCGGGCGTGCAGGTGCAGGATGTGAACCGGCTGCTCAAGCAGTATCTCGAGATGCAGCGGGTGATGAAGAGCATGAAGGGCGGGCGCCTGCGCCGCATGATGGGCGCCTTGAAGGGCAAGATGCCTCCCGATTAGCCAATCGGGCTCGCTTTGCGTAGAATCCGCGCTCTTTTGGCGCCGGGACGGGCCGAGATCCGAGACGACATCATGGTGACGATTCGCCTGACGCGCCGGGGCGGGCGCAACCAACCCTTCTACCACGTGGTCGTGACGGACAGTCGCGAGCGGCAGGGGGGCGCGAGCCTCGAGCAGGTCGGGTTCTTCAATCCCATCGCGCGGCGCGGTGAGCCGAAGCTCAGGCTCGACCTGACGCGCATCGACTACTGGGTGAGCCAGGGCGCGCATCAGTCCGATCGCGTGCGCTCGCTCGTCACCTCGTACCGAAAGCAGGCGACGGCCGCCTGAGCGCCCGCGGACGGGCCGCGATGCCGCGGCGAGCGCACGGGCAGGGCACCTCATCGGGCTGGGTCGAGCTCGGACGCCTCGGCAGCCCGTTCGGCGTCAAGGGCTGGGTGCGGGTGCGGTCGTTCACAGACCCGCCGGCGGGGATGCTCGACTTCGCGCGCTGGACCTTGAGGACCGCGGCGGGCGAGCGATCCGAGCGGCGGCTGCTCGAGGGCCGCGCGCAGGGCAAGGGACTCGTCGTCCACCTCGAGGGGGTCGACGGCCGGGACGCCGCGGCGGCGCTGGGGGGCGCATGGGTCGAGATCGCTCGAGAGCAGTTGCCCGCGCCCGGCGCGCGGCAGTTCTATCGGGCGGATCTGCTCGGGCTTGCCGTGCGCAACCTCGAGGGCGTCGAGCTCGGAGCGGTGCTGCACTTCGTCGAGGCGCCGGCGGGCCCGGTGATGGTGGTGCAGGACGGGGCCGAGCAGCGCTGGATCCCGGCGATGCCCCCGCACCTGCGCCAGGTGGATTTGGATGCGGGCCGGATCATCGTGGACTGGCCGGCCCGGCTCGAATGATCGTCGGGCGCAGCCCATGACGCGATACATCGAGGTCGTCACGCTGTTTCCGGACATGGTGCGGAGCGCGCTCGCGTTCGGCATCGTCGGTCGCGCGCTCGAGCGGGGACTCGCGGTGGTCGGGACCGAGGATCCGCGGGCCCACACGAGCGATGCGCACCGCACGGTCGATGACCGGCCGTACGGCGGTGGGCCGGGCATGGTGCTCAAGCCCGAGCCGATGCTCGCGGCGATCCGTGCCGCGCATGCGCGCCTGCCCGCGGGCAGTCCGCGCATCTGCCTCTCGGCGCAGGGCGTCCGGCTCGATCAGCGCCGCGTGGAGGCGCTCGCGGCGCTGCCCGGGTTCTTGCTGATCGCGGGGCGGTACGAGGGGCTCGATGAGCGGGTGGTCGCGCTCGGCGCCGATGAGGAGCTCTCGATCGGGGACTACGTGCTGAGCGGTGGGGAGCTGCCGGCGCTCGCGGTGATCGATGCGGTCGTCAGGCTCCTGCCGGGGGCGCTCGGTGACGAGCGCTCGAGCGCCGAGGACTCGTTCGCGCAGGGACTGCTCGACTGGCCGCACTACACGCGGCCCGAGACGTTCGAGGGACTCGCGGTGCCTGCCGTGCTGCTCTCGGGCGATCATGCCGAGGTGGAGCGCTGGCGGCTCCGGCAATCGGTCGCGCGCACCTGGATGCGCCGGCCGGACTGGATCGTGAGGCACGGGCTCGCCCCGCGGACGAGCCGGGCATTGAATGAGTTTCTCGCCGCGCGGCAAGCCGGCGAGGGCGAAGCTTGGGGTGAGCGCCATGAGCAGAATCGTTGAGCAGATCGAGAAAGGCCGCATGACCCGCGCGGTGCCCGACTTCAGGCCGGGCGACACGGTGGTCGTACAGGTGAAGGTCGTCGAGGGCGACCGCGAGCGCATCCAGGCCTACGAGGGCGTGGTGATCGCGCGCAGCAACCGCGGGCTGAACTCCTCGTTCACCGTGCGCAAGATCTCGCACGGGGAGGGCGTCGAGCGGGTCTTCCAGACCCACAGCCCCGCGATCAGCGACATCGCGGTCAAGCGCCGCGGGAGCGTGCGGCGCGCGAAGCTCTACTACCTGCGCGACCTCTCGGGCAAGGCGGCCCGGATCGAGGAGAAGGTCTAGGCTCGCCGCCATGAGCGGGTTCGCTTCGCTCCTCAAGGGAATCCTGCGCGGCCTCGACGGCCTGCGCAAAGCGCTGCACCTGCTGCTGCTGCTCGCCCTGCTCGGCATCCTGATCGGCGTCGCGCACGTGTCGGTGCCGAGAGTGCCCGCGACCGCGGCGCTGCTCGTGAGGCCGCAGGGCGAGCTCGTCGAGCAGCTCTCGGGCGATCCGCTGCAGCGCGCGCTCGCGCAGGCGCAGGGGCAGGAGCGCGGCGAGACCCTGCTCTGGGACCTCATCGACAGCATTCGCGGCGCCGCGCAGGACCCGCGCATCAAGGTGCTGGTCCTCGACCTCGATGACTTCGACGGCGCCGATGGCCTGCCCCCGCTGCAGGAGCTCGCGCGCGCCATCCGCGAGTTCCGCGCGACCGGCAAGCCGGTGATCGCCTTCGGCTCCTCCTACGCGCGCGATCAGTACTACCTCGCGGCCCAGGCATCCGAGATCGACCTCGATCCGATGGGCTACGTGCTGCTCGAGGGGTACGGACGCTATCCGCTTTACCTGAAGAACGTGCTCGAGAAGCTCGACGTGGACATCAACGTGTTCCGCGTCGGCGCCTACAAGAGCGCGATCGAGCAGTACACGCGCGACAGCATGTCGAGCGAGGACCGCGCGCAAAGCCTCGAGTACCTGAGTGGGCTGTGGTCCGCCTACCAGAGGGATGTGACCGCGGCCCGCCATCTGGCGCCCGGTGCCGTCGGCGAGTACGTGGACACGCTCGCCCAGGCGTCCGCCGCGGCGAACGGCTCGATGGCCGAGGCCGCCCGCGCGGCCGGGCTCGTCACGGGCCTCGCGACGCGGCGGCAGTTCGAGCGGCGTCTCATCGATCTGGTGGGCGAGGATGAGTCCACCGGCTCGTACCGGTTCGTCGCGAGCGAGGATTACGTGCGGATCGTGCACGCGCAGACCGCGCTCGGCCATCGCGACCGCACGCGGGTCGGCGTGATCATCGCCTCGGGCGAGATCCTCGACGGGGATCAGCCTCCCGGCACGATCGGCGGGGAGTCCACCGTCCGTCTCATTCGCCAGGCGCGCCTCGATGATCGGATCAAGGCGGTCGTGCTGCGGATCGACAGCCCCGGGGGCAGCGTGACCGCCTCGGATGAGATCTACCACGAGATCCGCGCGCTCGAGGCCGCGGGCAAGCCGGTCGTCGTGTCGATGGGCAGCTACGCGGCCTCCGGCGGCTACTACGTCGCGGCACCGGCCGCCGAGATCTGGGCGAGCCCGGCGACCATCACGGGCTCGATCGGGATCTTTGCGGTCGTGCCGACGATCAATCGGGCGCTCGCCAAGGTCGGCATCGACGTGGACGGCGTCGGCACCGCCCCGCTCTCGGGCCAGCTGCAGCCCGAGCGCCCGCTCAACGATGAGGCCCGGGCGCTGCTGCAGGACACCGTGGACTTCGGCTACCGCCAGTTCGTCGCGCACGTCGCGCAGGGCCGCCACAAGACGCTCGAGGAGGTGAACGCGATCGGACAGGGCCACGTGTGGTCCGGGAGCGACGCCGATGGCAATGGGCTCGTCGATCATC
The DNA here is from genome assembly GCA_030040575.1 of Gammaproteobacteria bacterium. GTDB lineage: Bacteria > Pseudomonadota > Gammaproteobacteria > Steroidobacterales > Steroidobacteraceae > JASHUC01. Next base: position 101 of record JASHTK010000327.1, on the reverse strand, counting down.
TCGGCTTGCTCGATGACGCCGTGCGCGCCGCGGCGCGACTCGCGAAGCTGAGCGAGTACAAGGTCGAGTTTGTGCAGCCGCAGCTCACCTTGACCGAGCAG
>JASHTK010000326.1 GCA_030040575.1 Gammaproteobacteria bacterium | reverse complement strand
TCGGGACTGGCTGCCTTGCGCCACGCTTGCAGTGCTGCCTTGTCCTTCACGCGACATCCCCTGTTATCGATGTTCCTGATGGTACTGACGCGTGTAACAGCTCGAAGTTTCTACAAAATATGTCGGTTTGGGCCGACAAGCATTAAGAGATCATTACATCGCGTGTCGCGCTGCTGCCTCATGTGCCGCCGCCGGGCTGGGCGGCCCGAAGCGGGTGGGCCACGCGGCTGCCGAGTGGGGCTGCCGAGCGGGGTTGCCGAGAAGGGAGACACCGAGCCCGGACTCGTGCTGAAATAGTCCCGCGACCGCCACCGAAGATGGCCGAAGGCCGCGAGCGCGAGCCTCCCGGCCGCGCCGGCGGGAGCACGCGCGAGCAGGGAACCTCCGCATGGACTTGAGAACTCTACAAAAAAGGGCTGGGAGCACCTCCCTGCGTGCCGTCTCGAGTACCGGCGAGCCGGCCGCGAAGCCGGAGGAGCCTCCCCGACCGGAGGAGCCCTCCCGGCCGGATGCGCGGCTGACGGCGGCGGCGGGCGCAGCGGGGATCGGGCTGTGGGAGATCGACCTGGTCGCCGACCGAGCATCGTGGCTTGGGGACTGGTGCGAGCGGCTGAGCCTCGATCCGTGTGAGGGGGCGCGCCATGTCGAGCGCTGGACCGCCCGCGTCCATCCGGACGATGTCGGGGAACTCGCGCGCCGCCTCGATGCTCACCTCGCCGGCGCGCTGGAAGCCTTCTACGAGGTCGAGTACCGCATCCGCGACTCCGCCGGCCACTGGCGCTGGCTGCTCGAGCGCGGCCGCGTGACGGAGCGCGCCCCCGACGGGGCCGCGCAGCGCGTGGCCGGCATTCGCATGGACATCGAGGCGCGCAAGGAAGCCGAGCAGGCCCTGCTCGGCAGCCGCAAGCGCCTGGAGGTCGCGCTCGAGAGTGCTCGCGGCGGCCTGTGGGATCTCGATGTCGAGGCCGGCGAGCCGCGCCACGCCGACTTCTTCCACCGCCTGCTCGGCATCGAGGGCACGCAGCGCGAGGCGCCGCAGCTCTGGTCGAGCCGCATACACCCCGACGATGGACCGAGGGTGCGGGAGGCGATGCAGCGCACGATCGACGGCGCGACGCAGCTCTACGAGGCCGAGTACCGCCTGCGGCACAGCGACGGCGCGTGGCGCTGGGTGCTCGACCGCGGGCGCGCGCTCGAGCGAGACGACTCGGGCAGGGCGCGGCGTCTCGTCGGCTTCATCATCGAGATCCCCGACCCCCACGGCCTCGAGCGCGAGATCATCGCGATCTCGAGCCGCGAGCAGCAACGCATCGGCAACGATTTGCACGACGGCCTCGGCCAGGACCTCACGGGCATCGCGCTGATGCTGCGGGGGATCGGCGCGCAGCTGCGCAGGGAGGGCTCGGCGGTGTGTGGCGACATCGAGGATGTGATTGGCCTCGTGAACGTCGCCATCGGGAACACGCGCGCGCTCGCGCGCGGACTCTCTCCCGTGAGCGCCGAGCGGGACGGGCTCGCCGCGGCGCTGCAGGCGCTCGCGGCGCGCGCGACCGAGCGCTACGGGATCCCGGTCACCTTCGAGGCGCGCCTCGCCCGCTCGCCGCCGCTCGATGAGACGGCCGCGACCCATCTGTATCGCATCGCACAGGAGGCGCTCACGAACGCGCTGCGCCACAGTCTCGCGACGGCAGTCACGATCCTGCTCGCGGCCTCCGCCGGGGAAGTGCAGCTGCAGGTGACGGACAACGGCTGCGGCTTCTCGAGCGCCGCGCTCGAGCGCTCGGACGGCCTCGGCCTCAAGATCATGCGCCAGCGCGCTCAGATGCTCGGCGGCAGCCTCGCCTGCACCAACGGCCAGGCGGGTGGCGCGACCGTGCGCTGCACGTATCCTCTCGGGCGCTCCTCGCCGTGAGGGGCGCCTTGTCCCCCACGGCGCCGCCGCGGCACGCCGGCGCCCGGCGGCGGGTCCTCATCGTCGATGACCACCCCATCGTCCGCGAGGGGCTGCGCCGGATGATCGACTCCGAGTCGGACCTCCTCGTGTGCGGCGAGGCGCAGTCGGAGCGCGAGGCGCGCGCCGCCATCCGCGAGCTCGCTCCGGATGTCGTGATCGTCGACATCTCGCTCGCCCAGGGCGACGGACTCGAGCTGGTGCGCGACGTGCACGCCCAGCGGCCCGAATTGCCGATGCTCGTGCTGTCCATGCACGATGAGACGCTCTATGCCGGGCGATTGCTCGCCGCGGGCGCGAGCGGCTACATCATGAAGCAGGCGGCCTCCGAGCAGCTGCTCGTCGCGCTGCGGCGGGTCCTCGACGGGGCGACCTACGTGAGCGAGGCCCTGTGCACCAAGGTCCCGCGCGCGGACGGCCTCACCCGGTCGAGCCCGGCCTGCGATCCGGTCGAGCGTCTGAGCAACCGGGAGCTGCAGGTGCTGCGCCTCATCGGCAGCGGGCTCTCCTCGCGCGAGGCGGCCGAGAGGCTCGGCGTCAGCGTGAAGACCGTCGAGTCCCACCGCCAGAGCCTCAAGCGCAAGTTGAATCTCCTCACCAACGTCCAGCTGCTGCAGTACTCGATCAACTGGTACGCCGGCCGGACCAAGGCCTAGCCGCACCGTCCGCCGTGCGGCGTCGCCCCCGACTCCGACTTAAACGCCCTCGCGGGGGCCCGAGTCTAAGACATCGGATGATCGCGGCTGCACAGAGCGAGCGGGTCGAGTGGGAGGCGGCGCTGGTGCAGCGCGCGCGGGACGGTGACGTGCGCGCGTTCGAGCGGCTCTACCGGGAGCACGTCGGACGGGTTTACGGGCTATGCCTGCGCCTGGTGCGCGACCCGACGAGCGCGGAGGACTGCGCTCAGGAGGCTTTCATCAACGCCTGGAGAGGATTGCGGAGCTTCGAGACGCGCAGCGCCTTCGGCACCTGGCTGCACCGCATCGCCGTGAACGTCGTGCTCGCGCGCAGGCGCAAGCCCTCGAGCGCCGGTCCGCCGCTGCCCGACGCCCACGAGGCGGGCCCGTCGGATTGGACCCTCGACACGCCCGTCGAGGTGAGCGAGATCGAGGCCGCGATCGGCGCGCTGCCCGAGGGCGCGCGCGACGTGCTCGTGCTCTGCGGGATCTACGGTTACTCGCACGGGGAGGCCTCCGGGATGCTCGGCATCGCCGAGGGCACGTGCAAGGCTCAGCTGCATCGGGCGCGCGCGCTCCTGCGCCGCAAGCTCTCCCCGGAGGCCTCCCCATGAAGGACGGCGGCGATCCGGGAGAGCGGCAGGCGGGCCCCGTCGGGGGCGAGCCGGGCGATGCGGGGCGCGCTCCGAGCAAGGTGATCTCGCTGCGCAATCTGCCCCGGGAGCTCAAGCCCTCGCACGACCTGTGGCCGCAGCTCGAGGCGCGGCTGCGCGCAGGAGGCATCGGATTCGGCGCGCAGGCCGGCGAGGAGCCCGGCGAGCAGCCCAGCGCGCGCGGGACACCGCACGGGCGCCTCGGCGTGCCGCTCGGCCTCCAGGTCACGCCACTGCGGGGAGTCCCGAGGCCTTCG